>DASYWL010000271.1:0-3564 GCA_035936055.1 Thermomicrobiales bacterium | reverse complement strand
GCCTCGGTGGGGTCGAACTCGGGGTTGGGCGACAGGTATCCCGGGAACATCAGCTCCGGGTTGGTGTATTCGTGGTTGACCCAGAGCAGGCCATGGTCGGAGCTGTCGGAACCTTGGGGCAGCGGCAGGTAGGCGATGTAGTCGCAGTTGTAGCCGAACTGCTGCTCCTGGGCCTCGGCCGACTGGTTCTCGATGTCCCACTCCGGCGCTCCCGCCATGATGGGATCGCCCCAGCGCAGGAACGGCACCGCCGTGTGCCCGGCGGCGACCACCAGCTCGTCGCCCTCGTCGAGCCGATCCTGCTCGACGAGGGCGTCGCGGCAGGGGTGGCGGCTGGCGTTGCGTCCTGTGCGCTCGCGTTCCTGCCGAGCGTCAGCACCAGTCCGGTGCCGATGCCACTGCCAACCACGCCGCGGCGGCTCCAGCGCCGCGCGAGCACCTCCTGCATCGTCTCGCCGCGACCCTCGGTCGAGAGCACGACATCACGATCGCCTTCGTAGAACTCTTCGCTTCGCTTCATGGTGGTTCCTTCCCGATCGTCCCCAGAAGCTGGAGACACGTCCCGCTGGCGCCTGTGGTGTGCGCTTGGTCCAAGTAGAGCGCCTGGCCAGCATGGAATCATGAGCGCGGTGCTAACGTGTGGTTCAACAATCATGAACGCGAGAGTCCGCCGAGGGACCCGATGGAGTGGTGGGGAGCCCTCCTTTCCATATGAGGATGCATCGGCTCGCCGTCTCGCGGGAGACAACGAGGTCATGACCAGTGGCTTGCCAGCCGGGACAGTGGCACCCGGGCATCGCCCTGTGGGTTGACGAGTATCCGCTTTATACCACGGCGTATCCCGGCGGTGTCGTTAATTGTTCATGACCTCAATGGGGCCAATGTGTGGTTGGCGGGCCGGGCTCCGTACGGCCCTGACAATGACCGCAGGGACCTGCCCGTCAGTGGGTGAGGTTTCGTCGACTGACTTTGGCGTGTAACCCTGTTCCGCAGCGCC
Organism: Thermomicrobiales bacterium; assembly: GCA_035936055.1. GTDB lineage: Bacteria > Chloroflexota > Chloroflexia > Thermomicrobiales > UBA6265 > JACCVC01. Next base: position 2,567 of record DASYWL010000271.1, on the reverse strand, counting down.
TCGAGGAGCCCCGACCTGACGTGCGCCAGCGGGCAGATCAGCGGGTTGTCGCGCGTCTCCGGGATCACCAGCAGTACCGTCGCGACCAGGAATGATGCCATCAATCCGATCGCCGCAGCCGCGGGCAAGCTGGCCACACCGGACAAGCCCTCGCTGAGTGGTGCGTCAAGGTCAATCTGCCTCGTAGGGACGGACCTCCCGCTGTAGCCTCGGGTCTTGTGCCCGAGGTCCGCCCGGTGGCCGTGGTGTAGGGGCGGACCTTGTGTCCGCCCGAACCACAGTTGCCCCCCTACCGTTGGCCGGGCCGCCCACTGCTGCGCAGGTCGGCCCCTACGGACGATGCCACAACAAGCGTGACGCGCCACTGAGCCCGACGATTCCCGCGGCATCGGCGAGCGCCAGCACCATCCCACCGTAGCCCAGCATGGAGGTCAAGATGTCTGGTTGATGCGTCGTGCCCATCTGAACACCTCCTTGCGTTGTCCGGTTCTGGATTCAGTCTGGCGGCTCGGCAGCGGGACGATCGGCATCGGGTGCGCATGGTTTGGGATATACTGACGGCATGGCGCAACGAGCGGCACCGCCACCGTTTCTGACCGTCGATGAGTACCTGGAGCTCGAAGAGGGCTCCAGCATCAAGCACGAGTACGTCGAGGGCGCGCTGTACGCCCTCGCCGGCAGCAGCCTCCGGCACAATCGCATCGCCATCAACATCCTTCGGGTGCTGGATGCCGCCGCGGACGGCACACCATGCCAGGTCTACATCAGTGATGTACGGTGCAAGGTCGGCAACGTCTTCTACTACCCGGACGTGATGGTGGCCTGCGGGGAACCCGACACCGACAATCCGGTCTACCGGAGCGATCCCTGCCTGCTCGTCGAGGTCGCCTCCCCGAGCACCGCGTCGAACGACCGGCGCGAGAAGCTGCTGATCTACCGCCAAATCCCCACCGTGCACGCGTACCTCATCGTGGACCAGGACACCCGCCGTGTCGAGCGCCATTTCCGTGACGCCGACGGCGTCTGGCAGCGCGCTGACCATCTGAACGACGGCGTCATCCCCGTGCCCTGCCCCGAGGCCGAGCTGACCATGGACGGCATCTACCGGGACATCTCGTGACGGGACGACGTCACTTGTCGGCATGACTCCCCGATCAGCGCCCCCCAGCCGAGCATCCGTCCAGACGCCTCCCTTTGTCGCGCCACGGACGCCCTGCATCGACTATCCGAGCCGGTCCGTCAGCATGGCGACCGTCCGCAGGTGACCGGACAGCACGCCCAGTGTGTCTGCGCCCTGCTGGTGGAAGCCGTCGAGGATGGCGATCCGGAAGATCTCGGCCCGCGCCAAGAGCTGATCAATCTCGGGAATGTCGGTGACCAGCTCAAGGATGGACGCGTCCGCACCACACCAGTCGAGCGCGTCCACCATGACGATGGCCTGGGCGTACGCAGCCGGTCGCCAGCATGGGCTGATGTCGATCATGGCCGGTGGGACTCCGTCGGCGAACAGGACGTTTTCGGTGAAGTCACCATGGATCAGCTGGCCCGGCAGATGGACAGGCTTCAGCAGCGATTGCAGCTGTTCGATGGTCGACCGGATCTGCGGAACGCAATCCGTCGGCGCCTCGTCCCATGCGATCCGGTCGGCCCGCGCGAACCGTGAGCATCGACTGTCGATAAATGCCGGTCGCGCGATCGCCGCTGTCGCCCGGTGAAATGCACGGCAGGTCGCGATCACTTCAGACCAGCGATTCGTGTCGTGCTCACCCTCGATGCGCGTCCATGCTTGCCAACCGTTCACGATCCATTCGCCCGACCTCGCGCGTACCGGCCGCGGTAGTCGAAAGCCGTCCGGAGTGATGTCGAGATGCAGCCGTGCGAGCCAGACTCCCTCCTCGGCATCGTGGCAGGGCTTCAGCACAATATCTCCACACCGGAACGCCTCGCCTTGACCTCCAGCCAGTGGTACAGGCATCTCTGTACAGCCAAACGCCGATCGAACGCTCACGCGTGGAAAAGTGGTCATTGTCGCTTCCAGGCGACCTGCGAATGTCTGTCGCAGCCAATGTCTGCCTCAACCGGAGCAAATCCCCCTTCGTCTCTGTGGTAGCATGCCGGCAAATCGAAGACTTCTGCCGTAACGGGAGCCCGGAGGTGCCGGGCTGAGAGGGTCGCCCAAGGCGCGACCGACCGTAGAACCTGATCGGGGTAATGCCCGCGCAGGAATCGGAGGAACCATGTCCCGCCATACCCATATCCTGTCCAATCGCGTCAGCCGCCGCGCCGCCGTGCGGGGCGGTCTCGGTCTCAGCGCCGGACTCGCGCTGACCGGCCGCATCGCCCCCGGCGCGCTCGCGCAGCAGCCGACCGAGGTCACCCTCGCGCTCGACTGGTACCCCAACGCCAACCATGCCGGCCTCTATCTCGCGAAGGACCGTGGCTACTTCGAGGACGCCGGCCTCGGCGTCGAGATCTACACCCCCGCCGACCCGGCCGCCGCGCTGCAGACCGTCGGTGCCGGCCGTGACACCTTCGGCATCACCTACCACTCCGAGATCCTCTTCGCC
>DASYWL010000270.1:0-11629 GCA_035936055.1 Thermomicrobiales bacterium | reverse complement strand
GCTGGCGACCGGGCAACTGCTCGGCGAGCATGCCCTGTATGACGTGCGGTCGATCGGCGAGCTGCAGGATCGCGTGCGACAGGCGGTGGCAGGCGTCGCTCCGGGCACGTGGGTGCTGGGGCGCGGCTGGGACGAGACGCTGCTCGCCGAGGGGCGCATGCCGACTCGTCACGATCTGGACGCCGTCGCGCCGGACCACCCCGTCGTGCTGCAGCGCGTCTGGAACAAACTGGTCGTGAACACACGGGCGTTGCGCGAGCTCGGCATCGATGCGACCACGCCCGATCCCCCCGTCGACGTCAACTACGCCGGCGGCTTCGACCGGGAGGAGGACGGCCATCCGACCGGCGTCTTCCGGGACCGGGCCAAGGAGCTGGTGCTGCACGGGATGCCGCAACCGACGGAGGACGATCTCGTCGCCGCTTTGGAGCGAGCGTGCCGCGCCTACAACGACGTCGGGCTCACGGCGGTCGTCGACCCCGGTTTGCCGCCGCACCAGCTCGACGCCTACATGCGCGCCGCGGAATTGGGTGTCATGTCGGTCCGGACCGATTTGCTGATGGCGACATGGGGGTTCGTCCCGGCGACCGAGGAGCCGGAGCTGGAGGATCGCATCGCCGGCATGGCCTGGCGCTGGCCGGACCGTCATCCCATGGCGCGGCTCACCGGCGTCAAGCTGCTGCCGGACGGCGGCATCGGCGATCGTACCGCCCGCGTTTCGGAGCCCTACGTCGGTGAGCCTGACAACTACGGCGTCTGGGCGGTCCCCGAGGACGAGTTGCCGGAGCGCATCCGCTGGGTACATGCTCAGGGCTGGCCGATGGACATCCACACCTGTGGCGACGAGGCCCAGCGGGTAAGCGTCAAGGCGTTTGCCGATGCACAGGAAGCCAACCCGAGGCCGGAGTTGCGGCACCGCGTACACCACGCCTACCTGCCAACACCCGACACGCTCGAGCGCATGGCTCGGCACCGCATCCCGGCGGTGATCAGCACGCCGTTCATTCGATCGCTGGGCGAGAGTTTTGTGCAGTCGCTCGGCGAGGAACGGGCGCAGCGGATCATGCCGTTTCGCACCTACCTCGGCCATGGGGTGCCGTTGGCAGGATCATCTGACTCGACGGTGGCCGACCACAACCCATGGGTGGGCATGGCGACCGCCCTCACGCGGCAGACGGTCACCGGGCGCGTGCTCGGTGCGGATCAGGTGCTGACGCCGGAGGAGGCCCTGGCTCTCTACACGAGTTGGGCGGCGTTCGCGATGGGACGCGAAGGCGAGCTCGGGCGGCTCGCGCCGGGGTACCGTGCCGATCTCGCGGTGCTGGAGCGGGATGTCTTCTCGGAGGGCGTTGATCCAGCGGAGATCGCTGCCACCCGCCCGGCTCGCGTCATGCTCGATGGGGAGTGGGTCGTAGCCGGATAAATCAGGAGGATGCGGGGTCGTCGACGTCGCTGGGGACCCGTAGGGGCGGACCTCCCGGAGGGAGTTGCCCGCCCGCCACCGGAAGTGGCAACACATATCACACGCTGCTATCTGAGCGAAGGCCAGCAGCCGGAGTGGAAGGACCTCAAGCACAACAGGACTCACCATGCGAACGCCGAGGCCTGTCATGCAAGAGATTCTTCGAGCCGCACCCTGCCACGGGCATGGCGCGGCTCGGAATGACAGCGTAGTTGCCTGGGTTAACCGAACGGGGTTGCTTCCGGAGACAGATCGGCGTCCCGCCTATGAGGCCGGGGTAGCCGCGGAGGTGGGGAGGGTGACCGGGGTGCGCTCCTCGACGACGGTGTCCTCGATCGTTAGCATGCCGGTCCCGGCGAGCATGAACCCGACCACGATGATTGCGAAGCCGAGCACCTCTCGCTGGCTCCGAACCATCAGCAGAAAGCCGACGGCAGAGATTGCCAGGCCGACGATGATGACGACAGCTCCTGTGGTTTCCGACATGCAGTCCTGATCCTCATGGCCCAATGGTCGGGCTGGCTGGTGTGTCCGGTGTGGTTGATTCAACGACCCACGGCGCCGCCTGTGGCTCGGGCAATGCCTCATCGCTACGGGCGAGGTAGGCGATGAGCGCGAGCGTGCCCATTGCAATGCCGACCGCACCCATCGCACGGTCCCGTCTCGATGCGCGCATCACCGTTGCGCTGATCAGGATCATGACGGCGCACATTCCAAATAATGACGAGGTCTCTCGAATCCATGGAGGCCCTGTGTGGGATGCCGGCATGAGCCGGCGGGACCGCGTCGGTCGATCACATCGGATAGCCTACCGCGAACGGCTCGCTGCTGCGGTATCCTGCCTGTGCACGAGATCACGACCTCACAGGGAGCAGCAGCATGCGTCAGGATGGCGAGAGCGCATCCACCGCGTTGGGACACGACGAGTTGGTCGCGCGGCATCGGGAGAGCCTCTTCCCCTCGGTCGGGCTTTTCTTCGATGAGCCGATCGAGCTGCGCTCCGGCGAGGGGCAGCTGGTTCGTGACGCCGACGGCCGCGAGTACCTCGACTTTTTCGGTGGCATCGCAACTGTCTCCAGCGGGCACGCGATCCGGGAGATCAACGAACCAATCAAGGAGCAGCTCGATCGCATCGCGCACAGCAGCACGCTCTTCCTGATTCGGTCGCAGATCGAGCTGGCCGAGCGGCTGCGGGAGATGACGCCGGAGCGGCTCAACAAGGTCTTCTTCACCAACAGCGGCACCGAAGCCAACGAGGCCGCGTTTCTCATCACCACCCTCAACCGCAACAGCAATGAGCTGCTCGCGCTGCGCCACTCCTACCACGGGCGCTCCTTCGCGACTATCAACGCTAGTGGGCAGACCCCATGGCGCAGCTCGACCCTCTCGCCGCTCCATGTCCATTACATCGGCAACCCGTACTGCTACCGCTGCCCGTGGGGCAAGGAGTACCCCTCCTGCGATCTCTTCTGTGCCGAGGACGTCGAGGCCGTGATCCAGACGACGACCAGCGGCAACCCGGCAGCGTTCATCGCGGAACCGATCCAGGGAGTCGGCGGCTTCGTTACCCCGCCGCCCGAGTACTTCGTGCGAGTGGGCGAGATCCTGCGCCGGTACGGCATCCCGTTCATCTCGGATGAGGTGCAGACCGCTTGGGGGCGAATCGGCGTTGCCGACTTCGGCTTCCAGGCGTATGGCATCGAGCCGGACGTCGTGGTTTTTGCCAAGGGACTCGCCAACGGCATTCCCATCGGAGGCGTGATCGCGACCGACGAGCTCGCCAACTCGATCCGATCGCTCAGCCTCTCGACCTTCGGCGGCAACCCGATCGCCACGACGGCCGCGCTTGCCAATCTGAACTACATCGCCACCAACAACCTGCGTGAGAACGCACGGGACATCGGCGGGTACATGCAGGACCGGCTGCGCGAGCTCGCGGAGCGGTGGCCGGTGATCGGCGACGTGCGCGGCCTCGGGCTGATGATCGGGGTGGAGCTGGTGCATGACCGGCAGACGAAGGAGCCGGCGGCCGACGTGGTGCTGCGGGTGCAGGATGAAGCGAAGCGGCGCGGGCTGATCGTCGGGCGGGGCGGGCTGCACGCAAACACACTCCGTATCTGCCCGCCGCTGATCGTGAGCCGGAGCGACGTCGACGCCGCGATCGAGATCCTCGATAGATCGTTCGAGACGGTTCTGGACACGGCGTGAGCGAAGGAAAATCGCCGAGGGGTATGGACTTTACGGAAATATCCGCTATAGTGGGTGTAGGGATTGTACGTATAACGACGTGCTACTCCCGGTTCAGGTGCATGTTGCGAAGGTCGACCTGTCGCTGTAGTGTAGGTTGAGAATACGCTCTCACTTGGACGGAACCAGCTCGAATACTCCGGGAGGGCCCCACAGCCGCTGGTTGACAGCGGTTGGAGGGGAGGGGGAAGGCTAGATGAGGACGGGCGGTGACGCCCGTCCTCATCTGTGTATTCGGTGGTCAGTGATCCTCTTCCGGCGTTCGGTGGCGGCCCCGGCGGGGCGCATGGCTGTGGCTGTAGCCGTCGTGGTTGTGCCAGTAGGGACGGTTCTCGGCCGGGTCGCCCTTGAAGAGCAGCTTCGGTGAGACCGGCTTGCGCCGCGAAGGCGTGTCACAGACCGGGCAGGGGAGCGGCTCGTCGCGCTCGTCGACCGAGCGCTCCCGGTCGAACACTGCCTCGCAGGCATCGCAGGTGTAGACGTATGTGGGCATCTTTCTGGTTCCTTCACTCCACGGGAGAACCCACAGGGGCGGACATGGAACCGACCCGTACGGGCGGACTCCATGTCCGCCCCAGTTCACTGCCCCGCGTTGCCAATTGTCTGACTTCCCTCACGGCAGGTCGAGGACGAGGGTGATGGCGACCGCCGACGTGACCAGCACCAGTGTCAACCCGAGCACCACCAGCGCGACGCGCGATCCGGTCTCCCGCACCGAGCGGATGTCGACGCTGAGTCCCAGTCCTGCCATCGCCACTGCCGTCAGCACTCGGCTGCTCTCGCGTGCCGCGTCGGAAACCGCTTCGGGTACGAGACCGGCGGACCGCAGTGCGACCGCGATGCCAAACCCGATCACGAACCACGGCACCAGCTTCGAGAAGGTGAGGCCGCTGCCGGCCTCGGCATCCCGCTCGCGGAAGAGGATCGCCAGGATCGCGACGGTCGGGCCGAGGAGCAGCACGCGGCTGAGCTTGACGAGGCTGGCGACCTGCCCCGCCGTGGCGCTCACCGGGAATGTCGCCGCCAGGACCTGCGGTACCGCGTAGACAGAGAGCCCGGCCACCACACCGTACTCCGGATCGGAGATGGCCAGCAGCGGCACGAGCAGTGGCAGCGTCAGCACCACGCCGATGCCCAGCACGGCGGTCAGTGCGATTGCGCTGGCGACATCCTGCTTGCGCGCGCGGATCACCGGGGCGACCGCCGCAATCGCCGAGTTGCCGCAGATCGCGTTACCGACCCCGATCAGCACTGCGAGCTTCACCGGCAGGCCGGCGGCGCGACCGAGCGTCACACCGAGCGCGATCGTCATGGATACCAGCAGCAGGATCGCCACGGCGAGCCGTGCCCCGGCGTCAACCAGCGTTCCCAAGGCCAGCGAGACGCCGATCAGCACGATCGCGAGCTCGAGCACCTGCTTCGCCCCGAAGGCAATGCCCGGCTCGAACACTGCCGGTGGTTGCCACAGTGCGCGGACGACCACGCCGAGGATCAGCGCCAGGACCAGCGGCTCCAGGAGTGGGTAGCCAAAGACCAGTGTTTCGAGCCCGGCGATCCCGATCGCCAGCAGGGTGATCCCGGCGGCGAGCGCCAAGCCGGGCAGCAGGCGACGGGCGAGGGCGATCAGGGGCACAGCGTTTGCACTCCAGGGCGGGAACGGGTGGGCCATCCACGCGGCGGCCGGGGTGTGCGACAGTTTGCATGGATGCTGGCACTGGTCGGTGCCTGCGCAACGTGCCGCACGAGACAGTGGAGAACAACGTCGCATGAATGCGAGCGGAGAGCAACCGCGCCGGGTGCTGATTACCGGCTCCAGTGGCCTCATCGGCCGCACGCTGACCGATGCTTGGCGGCGGAGCGGGCGCTTCGTGCCGATCGGGCTCGCCCGGTCCGAGGGGCCCTACACCGACATCATCGGCGACATTACCGACCTCGACGCGCTCGTCGCGTCGATGGATGGGATCGATGCGGTGGTCCACCTCGCGGCGACCTCGGCAGTTTCTTCCGAGTGGGATGCCGTGCGTGACAGCAACCTGATTGGCACCTACAACGTCTTCGAGGCGGCGCGCCGTGCGGGAGTCAACAAGGTCGTCTTCGCGTCATCCAATCATGCGGTCGGGACCTTCGAGACCAGCAATCGCCCGGAGCTCTACGATCTCGACGACGGCCGCATGATCGATCACACCGTCGAGATCCAGCCGGATTCGCTCTACGGCGTCTCCAAGGCCTACGGGGAGGCAATGGCTCGCTTCTACGTCGACCATCATGGTGTCAGTGCCGTCTGCCTGCGGATCGGTTCCTGGACGGGCGCCGACTCGCCCATGACGCCGCAGCAGCTCTGGGATCCCGCGAAGGATGATAATCCAGAGGCGATCGCCAATCGCCGACGCTATCGAGCGACGTGGCTGAGCGATCGCGACGGCGTTCACCTGATCGAGTGCGCGCTCGCAACGCGCAAACGCTGGTTTCTTTGCTATGGTATATCCAACAACCCGCGACGGTTCTGGGATATCGAGCACGCCAAGAGAGGAATCGGGTTCACCCCGCAGGACGCCGCCCCGGAGGAGATTCTTCCCGGCGGATGGTGATCGTGACGGTGCGCGCTGCGTGCGCGCTTGTGTCCAACTCCTGGGGAAACCACGTGCGCAACCTGCCTTTCGACCAGCCTGGACAGTTCTGGCGTGGCAACACCCACGCCCACAGTACCAATTCCGATGGAACAATGACGCCGAAGGAGGTCGTTGCTGTCTATCGGGACCGCGGCTACGACTTCGTCGCCGTCACCGACCATTTCATGGAGCGGTTCGACTTTCCTGTCACCGATACGCGCGACCTGCGTACCTCCGACTTCACCACACTGATCGGCGCCGAGCTGCACGGGCAGGGGCTCGAAAACGGTGGGCTGTGGCACATCATCGCGCTCGGCCTGCCCGTGGACTTCGACCCGCAGCGACCGGGCGAGGACGGTGCCGAGATCGCCGCCCGTGCCAGAGCGGAAGGTGCCTTCATCTCGCTGCCGCATCCGCAGTGGACCGGCGTCACGCCAAAGGATGCCCGCAAGATCGAGGACTTTGACGCGATCGAAATCCACAACGAGGGCCACCAGAATGACAGCGACCGCGGCAATGGCTGGTTCCTCGCCGACCTGATGGCCACGGCGGGGTATCGATTCTCCTGTACCGCCGCCGATGACGCGCACTTCAATGTGCGGCCCGACAGTTTCGGCGGCTGGATCTGCGTCAAGGCCGAGGCGCTGGAGCCCGAGGCGCTGCTGGAGGCGATCAAGCTCGGGCGCTTCTACGCGAGCACCGGCCCGGAGATCCACAACGTGGCCTTTACCGAGGACGAGATCGTGGTCGAGTGCTCGCCGGCGGAGGTGGTGATGGCAGGGGGTCATGGCTCCACCTGCCGCTACAAGCGCGAATCGGGTATGACGCGCGCAGTGTTCCCGATAGCGCCCTTCGGCAACGCCTTCGCGCGGATTACGGTCATCGATCGCGACGGCAAGAAGGCGTGGACGAGCCCGCTCTGGCTGGACGAGCTGACGATCACGTAGCGTACCCCGTCGACGACGGGGCCAGGGAGACCATGGCGCATGGCCAGTGACGGCAGCACGGAGCAGATTGGAACGTCGCGGCGGAAGGGGTCGCTGCCGGCGGTGCCGGAGCACATCGCCGCATGCCTGTTTGACCTGGACGGTGTGCTGACGCACACGGCGACGGTCCACTCGGCCGCCTGGAAGGAGATGTTCGACGCCTTCCTGCGCGAGCGGGCCGAAGCGGGCGGCGAGCCGTTCCGGCCGTTCGAGATCGCCACGGACTACGCGCGGTACGTCGATGGCCGCCTGCGGCTCGATGGCGTGCGCGGCTTCCTGGCATCCCGTGGCATCGAGCTGCCGGAGGGGACGCCCGACGATCCGCCCGAGACCGACAGCGTGCACGGCCTCGGCACCCGCAAGAACACGCGCGTCCTCGAGATCATTGACGAGCGGGGCGTTGACATCTTTCCCGGTTCGGTGCGCTTCGTTGACGTTGCAAGGGACGCCGGGCTGCGTCGCGCGGTCGTCTCGGCGAGCAAGAACTGCCAAACGGTGCTGGAGGCCGCCGGGATTGCACACCTGTTCGACGTGCGGGTGGACGGCATCTATGCCGCCGAGCACGAGCTGCCGGGAAAGCCCGCGCCTGACACGTTTCTGGCTGCGGCCGCCGAGCTTGGAGTGGAGCCGGCCAGGTGCGCTGTCTTCGAGGATGCGGTTGCAGGGGTGGAAGCCGGCCAGGCAGGAGAGTTCGGCTGGGTGGTTGGCGTTGACCGCGTTGGTCAAGCCGAGGCGCTATGCGCGCACGGTGCCGATACCGTGGTCGGGGATCTCGAGGAGTTGCTGGAGGAGCGATGATCGAGCGAGACGTCTTTGAGGTGGATCCGTGGACACTGGTGGAGCCACGGCTTCGCCTGGACCATCTCGGCCAGACCGAGTCCATCTTCGCCCTCTCGAACGGGCACATCGGGTTGCGCGGCAACTTGGACGAGGGCGAGCCGCACGTCACACCCGGCACCTACCTGAACGGCTTCTTTGAGCACGTGCCGCTGCCCTACGCCGAGACGGGGTATGGCTACCCGGAGCTGGGTCAGTCGATCATCGACGTGACCAACGGGAAGCTCCTGCGGCTGCTGGTTGACGACGAGCCGTTCGATGTGCGCTACGGAACGTTGCGATCCCATCGGCGCGTGCTGGACCTCCGCGCCGGGGTGCTCCGGCGAGAGTTGGAATGGGTCTCGCCGGCTGGCAAGGCGGTTCGCGTCCGGTCCACGCGCCTCGTTTCGTTTTCGCAGCGGGCCATCGCCGCCATCGACTATGAGGTCGAGCCGGTCGACGAGCCGGCCCGTATCGTGGTGCAGTCGAGTCTCATCGCCAACGAGCCAGTTCCCGAGCAGGCGCACGACCCACGTACCGCCGCGGCGCTGCGCGCCCCGCTCGTGGGCGAGTTCCACTGGCACCACGACCTGAACGTCTCCCTCGGGCACCGTACCAAGCTGAGCAATCTCGGCATGGCAGCCGCGCTCGATCATGTGATCGAAGGGCCGGCAGACACCATCACGGAATCCGAGAGCGAAACCGACCTCGCCCGAGTGACGATCAGTACCGACCTGGCCCCCGGCGAGCCGCTACGAGTCACCAAGCTGATGGCGTACGGCTGGTCGAGTGTGCGCTCGATGACTGCGCTGCGGGACCAGGTGGACGCAGCGCTTTCGGGCGCCCGCCGGACTGGCTGGGATGGACTAGTTGCCGAGCAGCGCAAGTGGCTGGATCGCGTCTGGGATCACTCCGACATCGAGATTGACGGCAATCCGCGCCTGCAGCAGGCGGTGCGATTTGCGGTCTTCCAGGTCGTGCAGGCGGCGGCGCGGGTCGAGGAGCGGGCGATCCCTGCCAAGGGGCTGACCGGTCGCGGCTACGACGGCCATACATTCTGGGACATGGAGTCGTACGTGCTGGCGGCGTTGACCTATTCGTCGCCGAGGGCGGCTCGCCAGGCGTTGCTCTGGCGGCATGCCACCCTTGACCTCGCCCGTGCACGCGCTCGTGAGCTGCGCCTCGCCGGCGCGGCGTTCCCGTGGCGGACCATCCGCGGCGAGGAGTCCTCCGGATACTGGCCGGCGGGCACGGCGGGGTTCCACATCAACGCCGACATCGCCGATGCCGTGCATCGCTACATCAGCGCCTCCGGCGACACGGAGTTCGAGCAGGGACCCGGCCTCGAGCTACTGGTGGAAACGGCGCGGCTTTGGCGCTCCCTCGGCCATCATGATCCTGAGGGACGGTTCCGCATCGATGGCGTGACCGGGCCTGACGAGTACACCGCGCTGGTCGACAACAACACCTATACCAACCTGATGGCCGCCCGGAACCTTCGTATCGCGGCCGGCGTGGCCGAGCGCCATCCCGAGCAGGCGGCCGAGCTGGGGGTCGATGACGCCGAGATCGCCTCCTGGTGGAGGGCGGCTGACAATATTCGGATCCCGTACGACAGTGAACTCGGCGTCACGATGCAGTCCGAGGGGTTCACCAGGTATCGCAAGTGGGACTTCACCAACACCGGTGAGGATGAGTACCCGTTGCTGCTCCATTACCCCTACTACCTGCTCTACTCCAGCCAGGTTGTCAAGCAGGCCGATCTGGTCTTCGCGCTCTACACCTGCTCAGAGCACTTTCCACCGGACCAGAAGCGGCGCGACTTCAACTACTACGAGGCCATCACGGTGCGAGACTCCTCGCTCTCCGCCGCGGTCCAGGCAATCGTGGCCGCCGAGGTCGGGCATCTGGCCCTGGCGTACGACTACCTTCGGGAGACCGCCTACGTCGATCTGTGGGACCTGGCGGAGAACACTGCCGACGGGCTCCACCTGGCAGCGCTGGCCGGTGCGGCGATGGTCGTCGCGGCCGGTTTCGGTGGCATGCGGAACTATGGCGAGTCGCTGACCTTCTCGCCGCGACTTCCCAGGCAGTTGGAGCGAATCGCATTTCGCATGCTCTACCGGGGACGCCGGCTCCGCGTGGAGATCACTGCCGACGAAGCACGATACACACTGGCGGAGGGCGAGGCGCTCGACCTGCATCATCACGGCAAGCCGTTCCGGCTGGCGACAGGAGCGACTGAGTCCCTGCCGATGCCTTGGGAACCGAATGTCCCGGCAGTGGTGCCGCCGCCCGGCCGGGAGGCGTGCCGCCAGGGCATCGGCGCGAACGGGATCGATGGGCGGGAGGCCTATCGCGAGTCCCATGAGCCATCGATCGAAGACAGGCTGCTGGTGCGCTAGCGGCCCGCCATTTGCTTGAGCAGCTTCCTGGCTTCCTCCGCCCACAGCACCACGCTCGCCAGAGCGGCGCAGATCGCCCACTCGTCCAGAGTGAGAGGGGTTGTGCCGAAAGCGTCGTTCAGGACCTCGAGCTGCACCACTGCCACCTGCAACAGCAGTGACAGCGTGATGGCACCCCACAGCCAGCGGTTGGTGAACATGTGGCTGAACGCACTGGCGCGGTCGGAGCGGGCGTTGAACGTGTTGAAGAGCTGGGCCAGCACCAGGGTGGTGAAGGCCATCGTCCTGGCGGTGACGATTTCGCCGGCATCACCGACGAGGCCGCCCGGCAGGCGCAGGTCGAGTGCGAACAGGGTGACCACTGCCATCACGATCCCGATCCAGATGATCCCCGCCCACATCTCGCGATTGATCACCCGCTCCGTGAGCGGGCGCGGCGGTCGGCGCATGACGTCGTCTGGTGGCCGGTCGACGCCCATCGCCAGTGCGGGCCCGGTGTCGGTGAGCAGGTTGATCCAGAGGATCTGCGTGGCAAGGAGCGGTACCGCTATCGCCTCACCGGCCTGATCGAGCCCGAGGAACCCGGCCAGCACAACGCCGAGGAACATGGTGAGCACCTCGCCGACGTTCGACGAAAGCAGGAACCGGATGAACTTGCGGATGTTCGCGAAGATGCCGCGCCCCTCCCGCACGGCGGCGATGATCGTGGCGAAGTTGTCGTCGGCAAGGATCATGTCCGCCGCCTCCTTCGTCACGTCCGTGCCCGTGATGCCCATCGCGACACCGATATCGGCGGATTTCAACGCTGGCGCGTCGTTCACGCCGTCACCGGTCATGGACACGATGTTGTCGTTGGCCTGAAGCGCATCGACGATCCGGAGCTTGTGCTCCGGAGCCACCCTCGCGTAGACATCAGTCGTGCGCACCGCCTCTTCGAGTTCCGAATCGCTCAGGGTTTCGAGGTCCGCCCCGACGAGTGTCGGGTCACCGGGCGCGTTGATCCCGAGATCACTGGCGATGCGCGCCGCGGTCCGAGGGTGATCGCCGGTGATCATGAGTACGCGAACTCCGGCGGCGTGAGCCTCATCGATGGCGGAACGCACC
>DASYWL010000269.1:0-6013 GCA_035936055.1 Thermomicrobiales bacterium | reverse complement strand
CGCATGCCGCGTATCTCGCACTGGCGCTGATGGTGGTGTTCCGACTTCCGAACCTCGCTGAGCGTCGCACGGCGCCGATCTTCGAAGGGCTGCGGGCCGTGCTGGCGGATCGACCGGTCGCTCTGCTGCTCGTGGTTTCGTATCTGCTCTCCATCGGCGCGGTGATTATCGGCATCTATCTCGGTGTTCGCATCGAGGAGATCGGAGGGACGGCCCGGCAGGTCGGGCTGGCATTCTCGGTAGCATCCGCCAGCGAACTTCCGGTCATCGCGCTCGGTGGCTGGCTTCTTGCTAGGCTTGGGTCGCACCGGCTCATTGCCGTGGCGGCTGTGGTCTTCGCCATCCGGTTCTTGGCGTTCAGTACCATTGCCACGCCAGAGTGGCTGTTGCCGATCCAGGTGCTGCATGGCCTTTCGTACGCTGCCTTCACCCTTGCCTCGATAACGTTGATTCACCAACTGGTCAGACGCCAATATGCGGCGACCGCGCAGGCGCTGCTCACGGCAGTGTCGCTGGGATTCGGAAGCATCACGGGATCGTTCGTCGGAGGCATTCTGCTCGACGTGATCGGCACCGAGGGACTCTTTCTCGTCGCAGCGGCACTGATGGTGATTGCGCTCCTCGTGCTGGTGGCCGGCGATCGCCTGGTGGGATTGACCAGCCGCGCGAGGGACGCAACATGAATCAACTCAAGCGCTTTCATCAAGGATATCGAGGACCGGGGCGAGCGCTTCGACGGCCTCGACGGTGCTCGGATCGAGCGAGACCTGCACTCGGCTGACACCCTCGGCGGCATAGGCCAGCAGCAACTCTGCCAACTCCTCCGGGGTTCCAGACGCGGGAGGTGACGATGCTCTCCCCGCCGCGAAGGGGTGATCCTCTGGTCTACTGTGCCCAGGCATATTCACCTGGATCGTTACGCTCCTGTGAAGCGTGGCGGGATCACGGCCGACGGAGTGGCAGGCTGCGTCCACCTGGACCAACTTCTCGCGCACTTGGGTGTAGTCGGCTGGGTTCCTGATGAAATCGGAATCCCACCCATCGGCGTAACGAGCGGTCAACTCCAGCATGCGGGGGCCCTTCGCTCCGATCACGATCGGTGGTTTGGGCGGTTGCTGACCTCGAGGACGCAGTTCGCAATCGCGCGCCTGGTAGAACTTG
Source organism: Thermomicrobiales bacterium (assembly GCA_035936055.1). GTDB lineage: Bacteria > Chloroflexota > Chloroflexia > Thermomicrobiales > UBA6265 > JACCVC01. The sequence continues at coordinate 4,852 of DASYWL010000269.1, read as the reverse complement.
CCCTCGAACGTTACTCGCTCCCCGCCCAGCAGGCCGGAGATGATCTGGACCGCCTCCTCAAAGCGACTCGCGCGGTGATCATACGGGAAGCCGAAGGATTGGAATTCTGGCTTGTGCCACCCGGCGCCCAAGCCGAGGAACAGTCGGCCTTTGCTGATCTCCTGGACTGTATCCGCCGTGGCAGCGAGCATCGCGGGGTTGCGATACGCCGTGCAGCTGACAAGGGGCCCAAGCTGGATGCGCTGGGTTACCGCCGCCAGGGCCGAGATGAGTGACCAGCACTCCCGCACACTGATCCGCGGCTCGGATTCCCAACCGAAGTCTGCAAGCAGGTGATCAGCGAGCCAGAGCGAATCGAAGCCGAGCACATCTGCTCGGGTGGCGACAGCCACCAGATCCTGCCAGGAGGGAACACACCCCCCGTAGGGGATATCGGCAGCGATGAGAAAGAGCCCGACCTCGATCGGGCGTTTCGTCGTGCCTGCGACCTCTGCCATCTCTGATCTCCTACCTACGTCGGCCGGCTGATCGACGGAACTCTCGACATGTGCTCTGCCCTCACTGGGACGGCCCAGACGAGCGCTCCCGATGCCACGGACAGCAACAGCGCGGCAAGGCCCAGCAGCTCGAAATCCCCGATCGAGAGCAGCAACCCACCCAAGGTGCTCCCGAGCCCTGTGCCGAGGCTGAGTGCGGCTGTGTTGAGTGTCAGCGTCGTGGCGTGGCCCGCCGGTGACTCCCGCATCAGCAGGAGCACCACCGCCACCCCCGACAACCCGGTTGAGAGGCCCTGCACCGCGAGCAACCCGACGCCCATGATTGCCGGGATGGGGAGTGCCAGCACACCGGCGATGGCGAGACCGGTGACCACTCTGGCGATCACGAAGATCGGCCGGAGCGGAAGGGCGCCGATGCGACTACCCGCAGCCAGACTGCCGAGAAACAGGGTGACACCGGGCACAAAGTAGACCCAGCCGATCTGGCGGGTGGTGTAGCCGTGCTGCTCATCGTAGAAGGCCCCGAGATAGGTCGCCATCACCCAGATCCCCGCGCTACCAAGGAGCGTCGCGATGATCAGCGCGAGTGTGGGCCGATGTGCCAGGAGGGGATGGTAGGCGGAAAACACGCGCGTGAGTGTCGCACCGGGCGCGGAGGGTGGCTCGGCTGAACCGAGACCGAGTCGAACGAAGGGCACAAGCGCAGCGGAGAGCCCGGCCAGTCCCGCAAGGGCTGCGCGCCAGCCGAACGCCTCAGCAACGGTCGTCAGCGCCGGGACGCCGGCAATGACCGCTCCGGTGACACCCGCCATCACCCAGCTGACGGCGCGCCGCTGCCTGTCGCCGTTGAAGCGGTCGCCGGCGATCACGACGGCGACGGGTTGTACGACGGCACGCCCGAGCGACCCGATGAGGGCGGCAGCGAGCAGCAGTGCAAACTGGGGCGCCAGGGCCATGCACGCCGAGCTGACGGCCACGGCGACGAGACCGCCAAGCAGGGCGCGGTGGTGCCCGAGACGGTCGGCGAGCGGGCCTGCAACGAACCCGATCAGCGCGGCCAGGAACATCGTCGCGGCGGGAATCTGCCCGAGCAGCGAGACACTCGTGTCCAGATCCTCCGAGATGTCAGGCAGCAGGGGGCCGAGTGCCATCGCCTGGAGCATGGTCACGAAGGTCGACAAGGTCAGGACGGGCACGAGCCACGTACCGGCAGGGTTGCGATCCTCCGGCGCGGAGTGGTCACGCGGGCGGCTCCCAGCAGGTGTTGCGCCGGACATCAGGATATTCTCCTGCCCGGGGACGAGGGAGCGAGTCGGGCGAGCACCTCATTGCTCCGCTCCACCAGCCACTCGTCCAGCACGCCGAATCGCCCGGCGACCTGTTCCAATGGCGGGATCTTGCCGTCTGGGCCTGTCACGCCCTTGGCCTCCCCGCTGAGCACACGCACCATCTGCGGTACACACCCGACCCCATAGCGAAGCACCGTCGCGATCAGGTAGCCGAGCCGCGCGAGCTCCGGGTCACCGTGCCACCCGCTGTCATCCAGCCCGGCGACATAGGCGTCGAGCACGACGGACTCCAGCGCCGCCGCCTGGCTAGGTGGGACATCACCGAAGTAGAGGCTGGCGGCGATCAGTGGGGTCATCTCCTCGCCGACGGCGGCGATCCCGGTGAAGGACCAGTCGAGCAGGGCCATTTCCGAGCCGGTTTGGGTTTCGCGGCGCGAGACGTTTCGGCGGAACGCATCCAGATGGCAGACGGTTTTCGGCAAGCCGGACAGCGCCGAGTAGAGCCGGGCTCGCTCCTTCCAGATGCGCCGATACCCGCGGCGCACCTCGGCGGGAAACGCGCGGTCGACGAGCGGGTGCCCATCGGCGCGGTCGAGCATGCCGATTTCAGGTGCAACTCGCTCAGCCCACTTCATGACCCAGTCACGGCTCAGCCAGGGATCGCTGGGGAGGGTGCCGGTGGCCAGCCAGTGGCCATTGAACCGGCCGAGCTGGCGGGCGACCTCGGCAAAGCGCTCGAGTGGCCACGGGTCGCGATCCGTATCAAACACGCGCTCCAGCCAGAGCCACTCAGTGCCGTCCGGCCGCTCGGTGCGACCATAATATTGCGGAGCAGCGAGACCTGGTGGGAGCTCGTCGAGCAACGTGGAGGTATAGACGCACCCCTCCCGTCGGGGCCATTCCCACGCATCAGGCGAGATCGTGGCCGATCCGGCGCCCCAACCCTTGAGGACGATCATCCATTCGCGTGGCGTCCCCTCGGCAAAGGCAATGCCCGATACCTCCCAGACCCCGATCGCTTCGCCGGAGCCCCCGACCATTTGTGTCGTGCTCCACCCAACGATGGCATCGACCGGAGCGCCGAGCATCCGGCCTACCGGTTCGTGCAATTCGTCAACGTTGAGCCAGTCGAGGGGCGGTGGGACCATGACGGCACTCCGTCGCTTGGATGGTTCCGGGAACCAGGGGCAGCGGAAGATATTCGTCGCACCATACGCCCCGCGCAGGACAGGTTCAACCTGAGCGTGTGCAACTGGCAATGTCCGAGCGTGCCCGGGCGGTGAGGCGGCGGCCAGCCTCATGCCGCATCCGGCAGGGGCGGGGGCAGTGCGGCCTGCAGATGCCGGAACTCATCCGCCAGGTCGACGAGCCAGAGGTTGAGCCCTCCATGGAGTTGGGCGAGGTCATCCAGCGGCAGTCGGAAGATGTGCTCGAGCATGGGGTGGGCCGCCTCGTCCAGCAGCGCCGGCAGGAATCGCATCACGCCGACGCCATACCGCAGAATGGCGGACCCGACGTAGGCGGTTCGCACGAGCGTTTCGTCGCCGTTCCAGCCGGCCTCCCGCAATCCCTGCACGTAGCTGTCAAACACGGCGACGTCGAGCACCTGCGGCTGGATACCGCGGGCCTCGCCGAAGTAGAGACTCGCCGCCACGAGTGGGGTAATCTCCTCGCCGACGGCGGCGGTGCCGGTGAATCCCCAGTCAATCAGGCCGGGCTCCAGATTGCCGGTCGGACCGGGGCGCAGGAAGATGTTCCGCTTGAAGGCGTCAAGGTGGCAGAAGGTTTGCGGCAGCGCCTCGATCGTGTCGAGCCAGGCATGCCGCTCGTCCCAGATGCGCTGAAACTCGGCCTTGACCGCGGGCGCGAGGACACGATCGACGATCGGATGGCTCGGGAGTTCGCTGAACTCGATGATCGCCTGGTCGGAGAGTGCGACCCACTGGCGGGTCCACTGTTGGCTCAGCCAGGGGGTGTCGGGCATTGGCTGTCCGGTGAGGTACGCGCCGTTGAACTGTCCGAGATGCCGGGCGACGAGGACGAAGTGTTCCAGCTCCCAGGTCTCCAACGCGCCGTCCGACATCGAGCTGAGCCATGTCCAGGTCGAGCCGTCGGGCCGATTGATCTCGGCGAGACAACGCGGCGCACGGATTCCACCCGGGAGCGCCTCCAACTCGCCCGAGGTGTAGGCGCGCACTTCGCGCTGTGACCAATTCCAGTCGGTGGGGTTCCCAGGCCCCGTCATGGCGGGCCAGCCCTTGAGGATGACCGTGAACGACGTGACGACCCCATCGACTGTCGCCTCGCCGGTCACCCGCCAGACGCCGAGCGCCTCTCCCGCGCCGCCATCTAGGCTCTGGCACGACCATGTATCGATGGCGACCGTTTCCCCGCCGGTGATGGTCGCGACAGGCTCGACGAGATTCGCGGCGTTCAACCAGGAGGGCGCCTCGGTGGCGTGCATGGGTCTTTCCTTTCGAAGGTGCCGGCATTGCCCGTAGATATTGACATATTTGGAGTCCCTGCAGGCAGCGTACATCCGCGAGCCGGCGGCGTCAATCACTGGTGCATTTCCTGGGCTGCTGCCGATGGGGTATAACCGGCGAGGGCCGACCGACGCGGCCACGACCCACCCAAGGAGCGCGAGATGCCGAAGATGTCGATGCAAATCCCGCACAGCCTCTCGAAGGAGGAGGCGCAGAGCCGCGTGCAGGGGATGATCACCAACCTGAAGGAGCAGTACGGCGACAGGATCAGTGACCTGAACGAGGAGTGGCACGGCGACACCGGCCAGTTCTCGTTCCGGGCGATGGGCTACAAGCTCGCCGGGACGCTGCAGGTGACCGAAAGCGACGTTCGGGTCAATGGCGACATTCCGTGGGCGGCCAAGCCGTTCCAAGGGACGATCGAGGCGACCATCCGCGAGCGCACCGAGCGGCTGCTGCGACCATAGCGCGAACACAGCAAACGTCTTGTCGGGAGACCCGCCCCTCTGCGGGCGGGTTAGTCGTTACCCAACTTGCACCGTCATCCTGAGCGGAGGCCCGAAGCGCCGGAGTCGAAGGA
>DASYWL010000268.1:0-3554 GCA_035936055.1 Thermomicrobiales bacterium | reverse complement strand
GTGCGTGCGCAGTGGCTTCACTGATGGCGTTCACCGCCATGCCGGTCGTGGGCAATCAATTGGTCGACCGGCGCCTCCCAACCCATTATTCGACCGAGTACACTAGATCGACACGGAGCCTAGGAGTACTAGATCGATACGGAGTCTAGGAGTCAACGAGGAATCAGTCAGCAACGGTTCGGTGGGCGGTGCGTTTGCGACCTATGGCCATCTGGCTGGGGGCGATCTGTGCTGATCATCAATGGCAATGATCGTCCCATTCAATGAAGCCCCCTGGGCATCTGCGTGCCGCCGGAAGAACTTGGCCAACCACCGAGTGACCGGGCTACGGATTGCTGTAACGCGGGCTGAAGGCACCATGGCGGGAGGCGTCGATGACGAGCAGGCCAGGAACCTTTTTTGATGAGCATCAGCGGCGGACAATCGAGGCCGCGATGGCGCGCATCATTCCGACGGACAGTGAGCCCGGTGCCAGAGAGGCCGGGACGATTGAGTTTCTCGATCGCTACCTGTCCGGGATCGACTATGTCTATGCGAAACCGGATGGGAGCGGATTCGAACGGCTCGACGGCAGGCGTGCGGAGGCCTGGCGACAGCGCATCGATATCGTTCGCGCGAAATACATCGAAGGTGTCACGGAGCTCGATCGTCGCAGCCAGGTCCGGTTCGGGGAGATCTTCGTGCACCTCACGGGCGAGCAGCAGGACGGCATCCTCACCGAGATGGAGTTACCCGCCACGTGGACTGAGCACAATCTGGAGCTGGCCCAGGTCACTGACGGCTACGGGGCGCCGGTCGAACCGGCGATGCAGCAGACGAGCGCTGAGGTTGAGATGGAGTTCTTCCCGCTGTTGGCACTGCACACGCGCCAAGGGTTCTATGCCGATCCGATCTACGGCGGGAACAAGGACCATGTCGGATGGCGGCTGATAGGCTTCGAGGGTCCCCATTCGCTGGCCGACGCGCACGCCGGGAGGTACACGTCGCGGCCGTTCTTCGCCGAGGACCAGATCGATTGGGAGCAGGGGGATGAGTATGGTGGGTAAGCGAAAGCCGGAGCGCGTTGACGTCTGCATCATCGGTGCGGGGGCTTCAGGGGGCACGGCGGCGAAGGTGCTCACCGAGGGCGGGGCGCGCGTGGTGGCGCTCGAGCGCGGGCCGTGGCGCGCGCACGAGAGCTTCGGTGGCGACGAGCTCGCCAACGTGAACCGCTACAACCTCTGGCCTGATCCGTTGTTGAATCCCCGCACGTATCGTGAGACCGAGCAGGATGAGCCGCGGGTCGAGCTGTTTTGCCCGGTGCCGCAGATGGTTGGGGGCGGCACGGTGCATTGGCAGGGCTGGCTGCCGCGCCTCACGGAGAACGATTTTCGGCTCCGAACCATCGCCGGCGACGTGCCCGGTGCCTCGCTGGTTGACTGGCCGATCAGCTACGCCGATTTGGAGCCCTACTACACCAAGGTCGAATGGACGTTCGGCGTTTCCGGTCAGGGTGGCGCGAACAAGTATGAGTCGTTCCGCAGCAAGGGCTACCCCTGCCCACCGATGCCCACCACTCGGTATGCACGAAAATTTTACGAAGGCTGCCGCACCCTCGGCTACAACGCGTTCCCGACGCCGATGGCGGCGCTCTCCCAGCCGTACAACGGTCGACCGGCGACGGTGTTGAGCGCCTTCTCGCAGCAGCACGGCGACCCGACCGGCACGCGTTCGAGCGCGCTCTCGGTCTGGATCCCGGGCGCGTTGCGGACCGGACGGTTCGAGGTGCGGCCCGACTGCTACGTGCGAGAGATCGTGGTCGATGAGCACGGCCGCGCCGCGAGGGCCGTGTACCAGGACGCCGATGGCGACCTCGTCGAGCAGGAGGCGGACGTCTTCATCCTCGCCTGCGGCGCCGTCGAGTCCGCGCGACTCATGCTGCTGTCGCGCTCGGGGAAGTACCCCAATGGTCTGGCCAACGGGAGCGACCTGGTCGGGCGGAACGCGACGTTTCACGAGTACAGTGCTGCGGTCGGCGTCTTCGACGACCCGATCTACGCCTGGGCTGGTGGCGGGTACGTTGCTGCCAGCAGCTTCGAGTTCTACGAGCACGATGACGCGCGGGGCTTCGTCGGAGGCTGCCACATCGCCGCCGCGGGCGTTGGCATCCCGCTGCCGATCAATTGGAGCGTGCCCGATCGGCCGCTGTGGGGGCCCCAAGCAAAGCAGATGGACCGGGAGTGGTTCAACCACACCTTCGCCGTGGGGATGGTCGTGCACGACATGCCGCAGCACGAGAGCCGCGTCGAGCTCGACGAGCGGGTGACGGACGCGTGGGGGTTGCCCGTCGCCAGGATCACGAACACAATCCATCCGAATGATCTGGCGATGGGCCGCTGGGTCATCGACCGCAATGCTGAGATTCTGGAAGCGGCCGACGCCAAGCAGGTGTACCGCGTCTACCCGACGCGCATCACCGGCAACTGCTCACACCAGCACGGCACCACGCGGATGGGCGACGATCCCGACACGTCTGTGCTGAGCAAAGATTGTCAGGCGCACGAGGTCGACAACCTCTACGTGGTGGACGGTGGCCCGTTTCCCACCGCGACAGGCGCCAATCCGACGATGACGATCATGGCCAACGCGTGGCGGGTCGCCGACGGCATTCTCGCGCGGCGGGGGGCGCCGGCGACGGCCGTGGACAGCAGGAGGTAATCGCGTGCAACTGGCCTACCAGACGAACACGTGGGGCGGCGTGGTCGGGCACCCCGCCGGTGTCACGAGCGTCAAGGACCTGTACTACCTCGCCAACGGCTCCACGGAAGAGGCGCTCACGGACATCGCTGGGGTGGGGTATCAGGGGTTCGAGCTCTTCGACGGCAACCTGATGCAGTATGCCGGGCGGGAGGACGACCTGCGAGGGCTGATGGAGCGGCTGCGGCTCGAGCTGGTCGGCGTCTACTCGGGTGCAAATTTCATCTATCCCGAGATCCTGGGCGAAGAGCTGAGCAAGATCGAGGAGGTAGCCGGGCTCGCGGCCCGGTTGGGGGCGACGCATCTGGTTGTTGGCGGTGGGGCGATCCGTGCCTCGGGGACCGAGGACCGCGATTACCAGCTGCTGGCGAAGGGGCTCGATCAGGTGGTCGCATTGGCCGATCGGGTCGGATTGACCGCAAGCTTCCATCCTCACCTCGGTACGTGTGCGCAGTCGCCCGAGCAGATTGCGAGCGTGTTCGAGCAAACATCTATCGGGTTCTGCCCAGACACCGCACACCTAGAGGCTGGAGGCGGCGACCCGGCTGACCTCATCCGGACGTACGCCGGCCGCATCCCCTATGTCCATCTCAAGGACTACGCAGACGGCGCCTTCTTGCCATTAGGGCAGGGACGCCAGGACTTCCCACAGATCATGAGCGGGCTTCGGGCCGCCGGGTACGATGGCTGGCTCACGGTTGAGCTCGACGCATATGCAGGGCATCCGGCCGATGCGGCAGCGGTCAGCAAGACGTTTCTCGACGAGATGCTGGCGGGGAGGGGAGCCAAGCAATAGAATACACACCGGCCCTTCAGCC
>DASYWL010000267.1:0-1787 GCA_035936055.1 Thermomicrobiales bacterium | reverse complement strand
TGATCGGTAGAGGAGGTGTGCCTTGGTGCGAAATTCATCCGCGCTGGCTTCCAGATCCGGGCGGCCCACGGCGCTCAGGAAGAGCGTGTCGCCGGTGAGCAGCGCCGTCCCGTCGAGCAGGTACGCCATCGACTCCATCGTGTGGCCCGGCGTGGCCAGCGTGGACAGCGTGGCTCGCCCAACGGTGATCGCGTCACCATCCTCAAGCGACTCGAACGGGAAGGCGATACGACCCTGCCTGGGCAGGTGGAGCGTCGCTCCGGTCCGGGCAGCCAGCGCGCGCGAGCGGGAGAGGTGATCGGCATGGATGTGGGTATCGAGGACGTGTGCAATCCGCCACCCCCGCTCCTCGGCGAGACTGATGAAGACCTCCGGGTCGAGAGCCGCGTCGACGACCACGGCCTCCCCCTCGCTGCCGATGAGGTAGGACAGGCAGCCCTTCCCGGTCCGCCGGACCTGCAGCACCGTGGTCGGGCTGTCGGGGACCGGCACCTCGGCCGTGTTCCAGGCCAGACTCCAGGCCCTCATGCCGCCGGCCAGGGAGTGTGCATCGTAGCCCCGCTCGCGCAGGCGCTCTGCCGCGAGCTTGCTGGTCTTGCCGGCCCCGCAGATGGTGACGACCGGCCGGTCCTTGGGGAGGTCGAGGTTATCGAGGGGCGTCGTGTCGCCGGTCTTGAGCGCGGCATAGGCATCGACGTGGGTGCTGCCGGGGATCGACCACTCGGCCCGGTCCGCATCGTTGCGCACATCAAGCACCGTCACGGGCTGCCCCGTGCTCAGCATGCGGCGCAGCTCCTCGCGATCGACTGTGGTTCGCGTATCGCTCTTGTTCATGAAATCCTCCCTTCGCTGGGTGAATCGCTGCTCTCGGTCGGCATCCCGGCGGCGTGCCAATCGGGCAGGCCGATATCGAGGCGTCGCGCCTGATAGCCGTGCTCGCGCAGCAGCGCGACCGCCTCGTCGGAAAAGACGCAGTAGGGTCCCCGGCAGTAGGCCACGATTTCGCGATCCCGCGGGATCTCATCCAGCCGGCTCGCGAGCTCGGTGACGGGGATGGAACGGGCACCGGCGATGTGCGCGGCGCGGTACTCCAGATCAGGGCGGACGTCGAGCACGACAACGTCATCCTCGGCCAGGCGGCGCTCGAGCGTGGTGACATCGATTGCTTCCAGTTGGGTGCGGTCGTGCAAGTACGTCCGGGTCAGGCGGTCGATCTCGGCCAGGCGGGCCTCGCCTACCTCGCGGATCGCCTGCCAAAGGCGAAACACGCCCTCGTCGGCGAGCCGATAGTAGATCGCGGTGCCGTCCCGGCGCGATTCCACGAGCCCGCCCTGCCGCAGCGTCTGCAGGTGCTGCGAGGCGTTGGCCATGGTCAGTCCCGCCTCCCGCGCGAGCTCATCAACGCGTCGCTCGCCCTGCGCGAGGAGGTCGATGAGCTCCAGGCGGTGCGGGTTGGCGACGGCCTTGGTCACGCGGGCGAACTGGTCATAGAGGAGACCCTTGAAGTCTCGGTGCGCCGTTTCCATGATCAATATAATACTTGAATATTCGCGTGTGTCAAGTCGCTCTCCGCAATGAGGGGCTCGACAGGCGCCCTGCCACAGCGTTTGTGAGAGGGAAGACACGGATCGTGGTCCTCGGGCCCCTCATTTGCGTGGTGGTTGTCGGGGCATCCCGCTCGTGGAAGCGAGCCGTTTGCCGGGATTAGCTGGGGGACGTTCACTGCTACTCTTTAGCCCGTGTTGGCTGTATGGGATCACTCCCGAGTACTCGACTTGGATGTGCCA
>DASYWL010000266.1:0-4232 GCA_035936055.1 Thermomicrobiales bacterium | reverse complement strand
TGTATTCGACCAGGAAGAGGTAGTCCTGCCGGAGCCAGTAGCCGAACTTCTCCGGGTCGAGCGAGCCGTCGCCGATGCCGCGCACGAACGGGTGGTCGTGCTGTGCCTGCCAGATCGCGTCGGCGGCCTGCCGGAATCGTTCGGGTGCGGACATAGTCGCTGTGTCACTCATGGTTACGATGTCTCCTCAGGTTTCCGTAGGGGGCGACTTGGCTGCGCCACCAGGGCGCAGGCGAGCCACCGTGCAGCGCAGCCAATGTCGTCCCATTACGTGGCGTCACGGTTGTGCGGGAGGATCCATTCCCCTTCGCTTCACTCAGCGTCAGGGCAAGGTCAGGCTATTGACTGCGGACGCATTCCTCTCCTCGTCATCAACAAGCGCGGCCAAGTTCTCCCCTGCCAGCTACCCGTTTGGGCGGTCGGTGACGTAGCGGCGCCATGGCAGCAGCAGGCGCTCCAGGACGCCGATCAGTCCGAAGAGCCCGACGCCCATCAGCGAGAGAATGAAGATCGAGGCGAAGACCCGCGCCGTCAGGAACTGCGAGCTGTCCCGCTGCATCAGGTAGCCCAGCCCCTCGCTCGCCCCGACCAGCTCTCCGAAGACCGCCGCGATCACGCTCACCGCGATCCCGATCCGTGCGCCGGAGAATATCGAGGGCAGCGCCGCCGGTAGCTTCGCCATCCGGAACCGCGTCCAACGGCTCGCTCCGAGCGAGCGCAGCATCGCCATCATCTCCCGGTCGGCTGCCCGCAGTCCGTCGACCGTGCTGACTGCGATGGGGAAGAAGGCGATCAGCGCCGCGACGATGATCTTCGGCGTCAGGCCGTAGCCGAACCAGATCAGCAACAGCGGCGCGAGTACCACCATCGGGATCGTCTGGCTGGCGATGATCAGCGGGTAGAGTGCCCGCTCCAGCGTGATTGAGCTGTCGATTGCGATCCCGATCGTCACGCCCGCCGTCAGGGCGACCCCAAACCCGAACAGCACCTCAAGCAGGGTCACGCGGGTGTGCCGCCAGAGCAGCGCCTGGTTGTCGCGGAACGCCTCCCAGATGGCAGAGGGCCTCGGCAGCATCCACGCCGGGGTGTCGGAGAGCCGCACCGCGATCTCCCAGGCCACGAAGAAGAGGGCGAGCAGCAGCAGGGGCAGCGACCAGCGCCGCGTGAGCGCGATCACGACTCATCCCCGATCGGTTGCAGTGTCGGGGTCTCCAGCAACCCCAGCGCCTCCAGCAGCGCCACTCGGTGCTGGTGGAAACACTCGCTGGTGAGCACGTCCCGCGTGCGGGGCCGGGGCAGGGTAATGTCCTCGATGTGGGTGATCACGCCCGGGCGCGCCGTCAGCACCACGACGCGATCGGCCATGTAGACCGCTTCGTCGACGTCGTGCGTCACGAAGAGCACCGCCTGCCGTTCCTTCTCCCAGAGCTCCAGCAGCCAGGTCTGCAGCACCACGCGGTTGAGCGCATCGAGCGCGCCGAACGGCTCGTCGAGCAGAAGCAGAGGGCACTCGGCGAGAACCGTTCGCAGGAAGGCAACACGCTGCCGCATGCCGCCGGAGAGCTGTGCCGGCCAGGCGTCCTCGAATCCCTCTAGGCCGAACTCGGGGAAGCGCTCGCGGGCGCGGCGTCGCGCCTCGCGCTTCGGCACGCCGTGGATCTCGAGTGCGACCGCCGCGTTGTCGAGCGCCGACCGCCACGGCAGCAGCAGGTCACGCTGGTGCATGTAGGAGGAGCGCCCGAGCCGCTCGGGGGTGGAGAGCGCCGCGCCGTCGAGCAGCACCTCGCCACCGGAGGGCGCGTAGAGCCCGGCAATGATGTCGAGCAATGTGCTCTTCCCGGAGCCGGATGGCCCGACGAGCGCGACGAACTCGGCGTCGTGAACATTGAAGCTGATGTCGCGCAGCGCCTCCAGCGTGACGCCATCCTCAACATAGGTCGCGTGGATGTCGCGCAGCTCGACACGTGGCGTGCTGGTGCGATGGAAATCGGGCATCGGTGCCTTCCTGCGCCGGCATTACCCGGATCAGGTCCAAACGGTCGGCGACGGATGCGGTCGCCCTCTCAGCCCGGCTGCCCCGAGCCCCCGTAGCGGTGTCACCCGCGTCGGGCGACGCGGGGAGTTCGGAAGAGTATAGCGCGGCCGTTCGCAAGACCGGATAAGCCGGGATACCGGTGAGCCCCCAGAATCACGTGAGGATGGATGTACCGCCCGGTCCCTCCAGCATTGCCGGGGGTTGACTCTTGGGCACGCCGATGCAACAATCCACCCGCGGATTGTCCGCCACCGGAGTAAGTGTCCGGACATGCCGAAGGGGAGCGTATGAACAGATCACGTACCGGCCAGCAGGACGCCGCGATCATCGCCGAGGGGCTCGTCAAGACCTTTGGCAAGACCCGGGCGCTTGACGGGATCGACCTGCACGTGCCACGAGGGACAGTGTTCGGCCTGCTAGGGCCGAACGGCGCTGGCAAGACGACCGCTGTGCGTATCCTCGCGACGCTGTTGAAGCCGGATGCCGGCCGTGCCGTGGTGGCGGGTGTCGACGTCGTCGCTCATCCCGACGAAGCGCGCTCGAAGTTCGGGCTCACCGGGCAGTATGCTGCCGTCGACGAGGTGCTGACCGGCCGTGAGAACCTGATCATGTTCGGCCAGCTCTACCGGCTGTCGCAGCGCTCGGCCCGGAAGCGCGCCGACGAACTCCTGCAGCGCTTCGACCTCACCGACGCCGCCAACTGTTCCGTCAAGACGTACTCGGGCGGCATGCGCCGGCGGCTCGACCTCGCCGCCAGCCTGATCGTGTCGCCTCCGGTGATCTTCCTCGACGAGCCGACGACCGGTCTCGATCCGCGCAGCCGCAACGCGATGTGGGAGGTGATCGAGGATCTCGTCAACGACGGCATCACCGTGCTGTTGACGACCCAGTATCTCGAGGAGGCCGACAAGCTGGCTGATGAGATTGCGGTTGTGGACCACGGTCGAGTGATCGCCGAGGGCACCGCCGATCAGCTCAAGTCACAGCTCGGTGGCGAGCGGCTGGCCATCGGTGTCGCCAGCGGTACAGATCTCGCCCTGGCGGAGCGCACGCTGCTCGCAATCGCCGGCACCTCCGGCGACGTGGACGGCGAGGTTCAGATCGACACCGTCTCCAATCAGCTCACCGTTCCGTTCGCGGCTGGAGCTCAGGGGCTGCCGGAGGCCGTACGCCAGCTCGACGCGGCGGGTCTGGAGTTGACCGATTTGGCACTGCGTCGCCCCACCCTCGATGATGTCTTCCTGGCCCTGACCGGGCACGCGACTGAAGAGAATGATGACGCTGCCGAGGAGCATGCCGCATGAGCACCCACACAGTTTCTGCGCCGACCACGACACCGGGCTCCCACGTCAGGGCTCCAGATCTCGATTTCGTCCGTCGAAGCAAGCCGGCCAGCGTCATTGCCGACGCGCTTGTGCTGGCCAGGCGTCACCTGATCCGCATTCCGCGGCAGCTCGACTGGCTGATCGGAGTCACGATCATGCCGATCATGTTTCTCCTGCTGTTCCGGTACATCTTTGCCGACACCGTACAGGCGACGTTGCCGCCCGGCGTGAACGCGGTGAACTATCTGGTCGCCGGCATCATCGTTCAGGGCCTCGTCTTCGGCAGCATGAATACCGGACTCGGGTTGGCCACGGATTCCAAGGAAGGCCTGATGGACCGGTTCGCGTCGCTGCCCATGTCACGCTCGGCGGTGGTGCTGGGACGCATTCTGGCGGACATGGGGATCGCGGTATTCACCACCACGATCACGATCCTCGTCGGCCTGCTGGTCGGGTTCCGGCCGACCACGGACGTGCTCGACTGGGTCGCGGCCATCGGCCTGATGCTGTTGATGGCCTTCGTGCTGGCTTGGCTCGGCGCCATTATCGGGCTGTGGCTGAAGACGGTGGAGGCCGTGAACTCGATTGGTTTCTCGCTGATCTTCCCGCTTACCTTCGTCAGCAGCACTTTCATCAATCCGAATTTCCTGCCCAGCTGGCTGCAGGGATTCGCCAAGAACCAGCCGTTCACCTTGCTGCTGGATGCGACTCGCGGACTTCTCACCGGGTACCCGGAGGTCGGCAACAAGGGCTGGATGGTGACGCTTTACCTCCTGATCGCCCTCGTCGTCTTCGTGCCGGTGGCGCTGCGGATGTACGAGCGCCGGATCTCCGGCTAGCCGGCTCAGGAGAGCTGCCGAGTGGCTGGGAGA
>DASYWL010000265.1:0-4353 GCA_035936055.1 Thermomicrobiales bacterium | reverse complement strand
CGTCAGCGATCCGCAGCCGCCGGACACTGTCTTTCTCCGCGCCACGAAGGGGGAGTGGGACATCGTCGTGGCGATGTATCATGACCAGGGCCACATCCCGATGAAGCTGCTCGCGTTCGACTCTGGGGTCAACGTCAGCATCGGCTTGCCGATCCTGCGGACCTCGGTGGACCACGGCACGGCCTTCGATATCGCCGGCACCGGCAAGGCCAGCGAGTCCAGCATGCTGGCAGCCATAGAAGTTGCGGTGCAACTGGCCGCATCACGTTCGGCATCGCAGGAAGCCCCGAGCAGAGGCAGCAGACGGTGACACTGCTCGCCGTCATCGCTGACGACCTCACCGGTGCCGGCGACGCCGGTGGCGCGTTCGCGACCGCTGGTCTGCGTACCGTGATCCTGTTCGGCAACGAGCGTAGCGAGGACGCCGATGTCATCGTTCGGTCGACCGACAGCCGAGGGCTGGACACGACGGACGCCGCGGAGGTCAATCGCCGTGCGGTGCGCGGTCTTCGGTGCCCGCCACCAAGGCAACCACCGCGGTGGGTCTACAAGAAGATCGACTCGGCACTCCGCGGCCACCCCTGTGAGGAGCTGCTGGCGGTGATGCGGGAGTTGGGCGAGCGGCGAGCGCTCGTAGCGCCGGCGCTCCCGGCGCAGGGTCGGACGACCGCTGGGTCGCGTCAGCTCGTCGACGGAATTCCGCTCGACCAGACGCCATTCGGCGTTCCCGCCAGCGGGGCCGACCTGATCTCGGTGTTCGGCTGCGAGCGGCAGGTAGCGATCCAGCCGATCACGCTCGCGACTGTTCGCCACGGCACCGGGCATGTCGCACATGCCATCGAGGGGCTCGAGGAGGGCATCCTGGTCGCTGACGCGGAGACGGATCGTGACCTGATGACGATCGCCGGCGCTGCACTCGACAATGGAATCCGGGTCATGGCAGGCTCGGCCGGCCTCGCCCGGCAGCTCGCCACCACCCTGCCTGCCCCGGTATCCGCGCGACGTGCGGCGACGCCCGACTGCCGCACCGGCCCCATCCTCGTCGTCGCCGGCAGCAGGCATCCATCCGCCGCGGCACAGGTCGCGGCGCTGGTCGAGGCGGGCGTGCCCCTGGTCCATCCATCGCAGGAGATGCTCGACGGAACGGCGCCGGTGGATACTACAGTCGCCGCACTCGCCCCTCATCTTTTCGAGAGCCGTTTCGTGGCGCTCACCACCACGGGCCTCGCGGCGTCCCCGAAGGGACCGGAGTTCGTCGTCCGGCAACTGGCGGCGATTGTCGCGGCTCTGGCCGAGCGCCACTTGGTCGGCGGGTTGGTGCTCACCGGAGGCGATGTGGCGGCGGGTGTGCTTGCCAGGCTGAAAGCAACCGAGATCATGCTGGGCGGCGAAGTGCAGGCAGCAATACCATGGGGCATCCTGCGCTCCCGCTTGCTCCCCGAGGTACCGATCGTGACCAAGGCCGGGAGTTTCGGGGATCGCGGCACGATCCTGCGATGCCTGAAGCATCTTGAACGATGACGTGACGGACAACCCATCCGAAAAGTCACACCAAGCAGGTTCGCAATAGTCTTTGCACACCAGATCAGGGCGGACATGGAGTCCGCCCGTACGGGTCAACTCTATGTTGATCCGTCTTCAGCACTCGGACCGCAATGTCTGCCAACCCGCTCAATGAAAAGCGTCGCCCACAGGAGGCGACGCTACAAAATGGATCGTGTCCGGTGATCCCAGCCGTCAGTCGCCGGTGGCCATGCGCGGGACCGACCCGCACTGCACCGTCTCGACATCAATCTGCCGCTCGGGTGGTGGCAGCACCAGCCGCAGGCCGTCGCTGAGCACCACGAAGAGCAGCGCCATCAACGCCGCGTGCGTGAGGGCTGCCAGCAGCTGCAGGCCAGAGAAGACGACGATCGCCCCGGCGATCGACTGCGCGATGACGAGGATGAAGGCCAGCAGTGCGTTCCGGTGCAGGTCCTCCCGCTCGGCCCGGAAGCGATACGACCAGACGAGGAGCGTGACAATCATCAGGCTGATGCCCAGGGCCGCCAGCCGATGCAGCGTCTGGTTGCCCGCCAGCCCGCCGAACTCCGGGATCAGCTCGCCATTGCAGGTGGGCCAGCTGGTGCAGGCCAACTCGGCACCGGTGTGGCGCACGTAGGCGCCCGAGTAGGCCACCACGATCGAGAAGATGAAGGTGACGCCCATCAGCAGGCGGTAGCCGGTCGGCGCGGTGATGCGCCGGACCTCGAGGTGCTCGTCGTTGTCGCGCGCCTCGGTCACGATCCGTGCGATCAGCGCCGCCGCGGCGAGACAAACGAGCGAGATGCCGAAGTGACTCGCCATCACCTCCGGTGTCTGGGGCCACATCACGGCGGCGGCGCCCATCAGCGACTGCAGGATCAGCGTGCCGGCAACGGCGGGCACCAGCGCCTTGAACTGCGGGAACCGCTTGCGCAGCGGCCAGGCGACGATCGAGGTCGCCGCCACGAAAATCCCCTCGATGCTGGTCACAATGCGGTGGCTGTATTCAATGAAGGACTCGAGCGTCTGGGCGGGCAGCACACTGCCGTTGCAGAGGGGCCATGAGCGACCGCACCCTTCGCCGGAGCCGGTTGCGGTCACATTCGCGCCCATCAGCAGGACGAGAAACATGCCCACGGCGGTGATCACGGCCAGCCGTCTCGCCCACTTCATGCGTCGATCCATAATGCTCCGATCCTCTGGTCCCCTCTGCTGCCCGGCATATGACGAACGCACTCCAGTGGCCCGGGCGGCGGCTGCGTTGCTGGGCATTATGGTACCCGACACCTCCCTGATGAGCAGGGAGCTCCGACACGAATCTCATGGCTGTGCTGCCCGACCGAGACAACGGACCCGAGCACGAGAAAGCGCTCCCCGGCAGGGTGCCGGGGAGCGCTCCATCAGCGAGTGGGCGCTAGGTTGCCGGTGTCGCCTCCACCGGGCCTTGAGGCGCGTTCACCGTCTCGGCCAGCGGCGCGCAGGACGTCTCGTCCATCGTCGGATGGCCATCACTGTCCGACAGCCTCACGATCATTCCACTACCGGTATCGGCTCCGACTGCCGGCAGGGCAACGTAGAGCGCATCGTCCGGCCCAACGCTGAGCGCGATCGGGAAGAGCAGGTCTTCCGCCACGGGCTCAAGACTGGCTGGTCCGGTCTGGCGCACTACCCGACCGCTGTCTGGCACCACGAACGGCGGCTCCTCCATGTTGTCTGTCGACATCTCCACGGCATAGAGTGTCCCGCTGGCATCGACGGCCACGGCGGTGACCATCGTCAGCCCCGTCCAGGCGTCGGTGACCATCCCGTCAGGTGCGATGTGGACGACCTTCGCGACCTCGTCAGGATATGGCACGGCGGTCAGCGTGCCGACATACGCGCCACCCTCCGGGGCCGGCGCGATGCCCGTCGGCACCGGATGTCTCCGCGAGAGATCGGCGACCAGCTCGATCGTGCCATCCAGACCCATCGACACCACGAGGCCGTTGACCGCATCGACCATCCACAGCTCATCACCCACGAAAGCCATCGCGTAGGGGTTGCCCGGGTTCGGGAACTCTTCGGGGATGTCTGGCGGCTGAACCCAGCCGGCCTCCTCGGGCGGGTTCTCCTCCAGCCAGGCGGCGTAGTCGGCGACGAGCTCACCAGTGCCATCGTCAGTCGCGCGGAAAAGGCCGGTCGTCGTATCGGGATTGGCATAGACCTCCGTACCGGCGGCTTCCAGGAAGTAGAGCTGCCCGTCGATGAAGATCACGTCAGCCACGCCGATCACCCCGCCCGTGCCGTCGAGGTAGGACGGCAGGCCGGTGACGACGGCATCAGGACAGCCCTGGTCATCGATCTGGGCCACCGCTGCGGTCGGCCCGCCGAGGACCGGCCCAAACGGTGGCTCGAACGCTGGGCTGCCTGGCGTCTCACCGCCGCTGCCAGCGAGGGCGACGTGGAGCATGCCGTCCGGCCGCAGGCCATGCCACGGGGATTGGTGAGGCCGCTCGCGACCACTTCCACGTCGCTGCCGGGCGCCGGGGTCGCCTCATGAGCCTGGCTGATCAGCGGCGTGGCAAGGAAGAGAACGGTGATGAGTGTCAGCAATCGTCTCGATAGGAACATGTCGAATCTCCTTCGGATGTCGAGAATTGTCGGCTCGGCCACTCTAGGCACGACACCGATCAGGCGGCCGGCGGCCCTTGACGAATCCGTTCGAGGTTGCCCTCGTGCCCGTACTCCGCTTTCAGCAGGTAAGACCCAAGCCACGTCACGCCGAGCTCCCGGTAGCGGTCCAGCGTTTCCGACGACACGGCAGCCGGGTTGATCCCGAGAAAGATGTCG
>DASYWL010000264.1:0-2081 GCA_035936055.1 Thermomicrobiales bacterium | reverse complement strand
CGAGATCACGTTCACGACGGGTGATCAGCGCAACTGGTTCTGGCTGATCCTCGTGGTCGGGCTGGTGTCGCTCTTCATGATTACCCGTCTCTACGACTCGCGCCTGGGCCGTGCCTGGCAGGCTGTCCGGGAGGACGAGATCGCAGCCGCGAGCATGGGCGTCAACCTCGTGCGGACGAAGCTGTGGGCCTTCGCGCTCGGCGCGTCGTTCTCCGGTTTCGCCGGCGCGGTCTACTCCGGGTACGTCCGCGTCGTCTACCCCGACCAGTTCCAGTTCAGCGTGTCGGTCATCATTCTCTGCATGGTGATCCTCGGCGGCTTGGGCAACATCTACGGTGTGATTGCCGGTGCGATGATCATCGGCGCGTTCGACCGCATCCTCGCGGAAGAGCTGAGCAGGCCGGTCAATTGGCTCGGGGAGCAGCTCGAGTGGCAGCCCTTGATCGAACACAACGTGACGCAGGATCGCTTCCTGATCTTCGGTCTGGCCCTGGTCATACTCATGCTCACCCGACCAGGTGGTCTCTTCCCGCAGCGGGCGCGTGCCGAGGAGTTGGAGCCCGACAGCACGCACATCTCCGAGCAGGAACGCGACAGCCTGGCCGACGCTAGTGGCCGGATTTAGAAGGATTGGTGACGATGGTTGCAGAGGCTACCTCGCGTACCGTGACGGCCGTTGAGGCAACTGGTACACCGCTGCTGGAAACGCGAGATCTGACCCAGCGCTTCGGCGGGCTCGTCGCGGTTGACTCGGTCTCGCTGGCGATCCCGCATGGCCGCATCGCGAGCGTGATCGGACCGAACGGAGCCGGCAAGACGACGCTGTTCAATGTCATTGCCGGCATCTACCCACCGACCGAGGGCGAGGTGCTCGTCGACGGCGACGTAATCATGCGATCCGGAGGGGCGGGCAGACGCAGGTCTCGACGGCCGGATCAGGTGATGGAGCTGGGCATCGCGCGGACGTTCCAGAACATCCGGCTCTTCGCCAACATGACGGCGATCGACAACGTCGCGATCGGCATGCATAGCCGTATGCACGCCACGCCTCTCGGCGCCATCCTCCGCACCCGCTCCGTTCGGGAGGAGGAGCGCCGCGTGCGCGAACGCGCAATCGAGTTGCTCGACTACGTCGGCCTCGGCCGGCACGCCGACGCAGTCGCCAAGAACCTCTCCTATGGCGATCAGCGGCGGCTCGAGATCGCGCGCGCTCTGGCCAGCGATCCGAAGCTGCTCTTGCTCGACGAGCCGACTGCCGGCATGAACCCGCAGGAGACGGCAGGGATGACAACGTTCATCCGTCGGCTTCGCGATGATCTCAACCTGACCGTACTGCTGATTGAGCACGACATGAAGGTGGTCATGGGCATTTCGGACCAGATCGCCGTGCTCGACCACGGCATCAAGATTGCCGACGGCACGCCCGAGGAAATCCGCAGCGACCCACAGGTGATCGAGGCCTACCTCGGCGCCGGAGCTGCGGAGACGGCCGACAGGCTCGCTCAGCGGCAGACGGACATCGAGCCAATTACCAGCGAGACGGACAACAGATGAACGCAATGCTCGAACTTCGCGATGTGCACACCTACTACGGGCAAATCCACGCCCTCAAGGGCATCTCGCTCACTGTGAACCAGGGCGAGATCGTCACGCTGATCGGTTCCAACGGGGCGGGCAAGAGCACGACCCTCAAGACGATCTCCGGCCTTCTGCGTCCTCGAAGCGGTCAGGTGTTGCTGGAAGACAACGTCATCAGCGGTCGCCCCGCGCACACCGTCGCCGAGCTGGGAGTGGCGCAGTCGCCCGAGGGCCGGCGCGTCTTTCCGCGCATGTCGGTTCTGGAGAACCTCCAAATGGGCGCCTTCGCCCTCGGCGGCCCTCGCAGAGAGGACCTGGAGCGCGTCTTCGATCTGTTCCCACGGCTCAAGGAGCGTGTGAGCCAGAAGGCGGGTACGCTCTCCGGTGGCGAGCAGCAGATGCTGGCCATCGGTCGGGCGCTGATGGCGCGGCCGCGCGTGCTGCTCCTCGACGAGCCGTCGATGGGGCTCGCCCCGATCCTCGTGGAGCAGATCTTCCGAATT
>DASYWL010000263.1:0-14315 GCA_035936055.1 Thermomicrobiales bacterium | reverse complement strand
GATCTCGGTGTGGTCGTCGAGACTCCAGCCGAGCAGCGCGAGATAGTTGAGCAGCGCCTCCGGCAGGTAGCCGGCCTCGCGGAACTCCCGTACGGATGAGCCGCCGTGCCGCTTGGAGAGCTTGCCGCCGGTCGGCGCTAGGATGAGCGGCATGTGCGCGAAGATCGGCATCTCCCAGCCGAGCGCATGGTAGAGCTGCACGTGCAGGGGTGCCGTCGGAATCCATTCGGGGCCGCGAGTGACGTGAGTGATGGCCATCTCGTGGTCGTCGACGACGACGGCGAGGTGGTAGGTCGGGAAGCCGTCCGACTTGAGGATCACCAGGTCCTCGAGCTTCTCGTTCTCGTAGACGATCTCGCCGCGCAGCAGGTCGGTGAAGCGCGTCTCGCCTTCGAGCGGCATCTTGAATCGCACAACGTAGCCCTCGCCAGCGTCGAGTTTCGCCTGGATCTCCTCCTGCGGGAGGTTGCGACAGTGGCGGTCGTAGCCCGGTGGGAGGCCCTGCTTCTGCAGATCCTCTCGGACCTGCGCCAGGCGCTCGGGAGAGCAGAAGCAGCGGTACGCGTGCCCCTCCTCGACCAGGCGCTCGGCCGCCTCGCGGTAATGGTGCTGCCGCTCGCTCTGGACGTAGGGCGCATACGGTCCGCCTACGTCCGGCCCCTCGTCCCACTCGAGCCCGAGCCACCGCAGCTCGTCCATCAGGTTCTCGGCGGCACCCTCGACGAAGCGCTTCTGGTCGGTGTCCTCGATGCGGAGGACGAAGGTGCCCTTCTTGCCCTCGCGCTTCGCCTGCCCGTGGGCGAAGAGCACGTTGTACATCACCAGCTTGGCGCCGCCGATGTGCAGCGAGCCGGTCGGGCTCGGCGCGAACCGTACACGCACCTCGTCGAGGCCCACCGGGATCGCCCTCGGCCGGTCCTCGGTCGCAATGATCTTCTGCTCGTCAGTCATGGAGGCGGTTTCCTCTCGTTTTCGTTCGATGCAATGGGATATTGGCCGTAACGACCAGAGCGGACATGGAGTCGGCCCGACCTCCGCAGGGCGACACATGCCCGTACAGACACAAGGCCTGTCCCTACGGCGCACACCTGGCAGCCATCCTGCAGTTGTCCACCCGGCCCGGCGTGCGCGAAGCACGCATTATGGCGACATCGTTGCCTTGCCGCGCTATGGACAGCTGGACCGACGACTCCTGTGGATGTCGGCCCCTACGAATTGATCAGGCCGATCAACCCGCATGGCCATGCAAATCAGCGGAAAGTATACCCCGCGCCGGTTTTCGGTCAGTCTCGCGGGCGACGGGGAAGGGGTTCGGCGCGGCGGGGCCACTGGCCGACGAAGCCATTGGCGCGGAGGGCGCGCTGGAGGGCGTCCTCGGCCGTGGCGGCATCATCGCCCGTCTCCGGCAGCCAGACCCGCAGACCATCCCCTTCCGGGAGCCGGTCGGCGATCTCGAAGCCCGCCTCCTCCAGCACCCTCGCCAGATCGTCGAGCAGCTCGGTGTCGTCCGGCTGCACCGCGGCCAATCGCCGCAGCCGCACGCGGCGGTAGCCAACCGTCCACTCGCGCAGGTGCTGCATCAGCGGCTCCGGCACCGGCTCGCCGGACTGCCGCTCCAGATACTGCACGACCTGATCGAGGTCGAACCCTGCCCCGAGCGCCCGCCCGAGCGACGCCTTGGTGAGTACATACCGCGCCATCGGGGTGAGATCGACCGGGTCGCTGAAGGCCGAGAGTGACCAGATATGCAGCGGTGAGGGCCGGTTGAGGGTGACTTCGCCTGCCTCGTCGAGGGTGATCACCGGGGCATCGGCGTCGAGCTCCGGGGCACCAGGCAGGGCCGCGTCGTCGCCCGGCACCACTTCGGCGCGCTCCCTGGCAAGCTCTCCCGCCTCGGTGAGGCGGGCCGTGCGCATGCGTTTCGTGCCGGTACCCGTAACACCGATCTCCACCAGCCCGAACCAGTGGAACGCCGACTCCAGCTCGATGCCGATCACCTGCGCGACCTTGGCAATGCGGCCCTCGCGGCCCTCATCGGCGTCGCCACCACGCGCGGAGGCCACGGTGAAGGTCGAGCCGAGCAACCCCGGGTGCTGCTGTGCCAGATGGAGGGCGAGCTCACGCTGCCGGTACCACGTGCCGGGCTCCAGCGAGCCGAGCACCTCCAACAACCGGCGGCGGACGTCCGGCCACGATGCGCCCCAGATCTCGACCTCGTCGCGCTCGCGCCCCTCGATCCAGTCCTCATGGTCGAGCCACGCCGCGCGGAGCTGCCCGGTCTGGGAGCTGAATGACTGCCCGCGCCAACCACGGATGGCGTCGGTCACCTTGGGTCGAAACGCGCCCTTCTCGGCGCCGGTGCGGGCCGGCTTCTCGCCCGGCTCGACCAGCCCGACTCGGTGTGCCAGCGAGAGCAGAAAGCCAGGATACCCCTCCTCGGGGACACCGTCGTCGCTCAGCCAGAGGTGGCCGCCGATCTGTCGCTGCCAGCCCCGCGCCAGCGGCTCCCCCGGCTTCCAGCCCGGAGACCGATGGCTGATTAGCTCCCGTAGCATGGTGAGCAGATCCCACGCGACGGCGTGCGGGTGATGCGGTTCGGAAGGTGTCACCTCCTTCTCCGGCACGGGGGTCAGCGGCTTGAGCTCCAGCGTGCGGACGCGCTGGCCGGGGTGACGGATCTCCTGGGGCACGAAGAGCCAGCGGTTGCCCTCATTGTCGTAGGAGTGCCAGACGAGCAGCTTGCCTTCGGCCTCCTGCAGCGTCTCAAGAATGTGCCCCGCCTCACGCGCGTTGCGCGGCCGCTGTGCATCCTGTCCCAACAGCCCAGCGGCGACCAGCGCGTCGTGGTAGGGCATGCCCCCGTCCGCCTCGGATGCCTCGCGCACGACCTCCCAGAGCGACTTCGCATCGCGACCGAGCGCTCCGGCGACGCGACGGATGCGGTCGGGCTCGTCCATCAGACGCAGCAGGTCCTCGGCAAGGTCGTCGCGGCTGCGCAGCCCGGGGATCACCTGGATGCCCCAGTCGCTCGCGGCTTCCTCGACATCACTGTCGTCGAGGAGCGCCAGCAGTGAGCGCAGCGACTCCTGCCGCATGTCGCCAACCTCGATCTCGTCGATCGCGCGAGTGAACACCTGCTCAAGCTCACGCGGCAGGAAGAGGCGTGGAGTCGCACCGACGGGGAGTTCCTGCCGGTCGCCCTCGCGAGCGAGCACCCCGGCGTAGAAGAGCCAGACGGCAGCGTCACGTGCCGCCTTTTCGGGGCGGTCGATGCTCCTGGCCAGCTCGGCAATCGTGTACAGCCGCCCATCGGCGAGCGCCATGGTCTGCACGACGGCGCGGATGTCGTCGGAGAGGTTGTCGAAGAAGGTCCGGGCGGCGCGGACATCGGTCATCGTGCGGTAGAGCGCGCCGACGTGCCGGCGAGTATCAGTGCCGCTCAGGGGTACCTGCCAGCGCTCGGCGATGCGCAGGATATCGCCTGGCGGCCGGGCGTTGAGGCGACCGAGCAGGTTCCGGACAACGCCACGCTCCACAAGCTCCCCTCCCCGGATGGCGGTCTACCGTTCCTCGCCGGTGTCATGCGGGTTCCTCAGGTGGTCCGCTTTCGGAGCCGGCTCGATGGTCCAGTCGGAGGCCTCGAACTCGTCGCGGGTCATGCGCAGGTACAGGCAGTCATCGCCGTGCCAGGCAATCGCACTGATCGGAATGTAGACGTCGTGGGGGTTGAAGAACCCTTGCTCGACGACGAGGTAGTCGTCCATCACGTTGACAACCTCGCCCAGTTTGTCGCCATCGTGGCTCAAGACGTCGGCGCCGACATCGATCTCCCGCTCGTCGACCTCGCCGGTCTCCTCATCGGCCTCACCATAACGGATGATGCCGGCGAGCGGCCTCGAGAGGGCGTGGCTCTGCTGGATCAGATCGGTCAGGCCGGCGTCGGGATTGCGGTAGCGTGGCAGCCGCTTCTGGTCGTCGCGTTTGGACATGGCGTTCGGCTCCCTGGCACCATCCGGGGCACGCCCGGACGGGTGCATGCGGATTCGCACTGCCTTGAGTATACGGCGAGGCGACCGGTGATCCCTGATGCGAGCGAACCATCCATAGAGGCAGACCGTAGCGGATGCCTGCCGGCTCTTCGTTTGGGAGATCAACGCCCGCTCCTTGCAGCAAGCTGGCGGTTTCAGCCTGATCGAAGGTTCGGAGAAGGATCTCTTGCGAAGGTGGTGCCTCCGTTCGAGCACTGCTGCACAGCAGGCAAGAGATCCTTCGACACACGCCCGCCCAAGGCAGTCGCGGCTCAGGATGACAGCACCCCCCGCAAATGCTGGCGCCCACGACCATGGACAGGTGGACAATGCCGTCGGGGATCCGCCCCTGCGGGCAGGCAGTAACGGTCAGATGCGCGCGTAGGGCGGGAAGGGGTCCGGGCCGAGGAGCGGCAGCGCATAGTCGAGGAACGCCTGGGTGGTGCTGTGGCCATCCTTGCCAATGAAGGCGTCGTCGAGCAGGCGCACCCGGTTGGCAATCTGCTCGACCGGCACCGCCACGATCTCCATCCGGCCTTCATCGGTCTCACGCAACGCTGTCATCCGCGCCGTCTCACCGACAATGGCGCGCCGCGCCGCCTCTGCTCCCAGCGCCTCGGCTTCGGCGAGATCAACCGGCGATGCCATCGCGTTCGACATCCGGGCCGCCGTTCCTGGCTTGTCGTATCGCGCCCGAAGCCCGGCACTGGTCAGCACACGGCTCAGGGCCGCGCCGGGACTGGGGTAGTACGGATGGCCGAACGCATCGACGAACTCCGGCTCGTCCCCGCCGAGGTGCCGTCCTTCGCGGTCCTGCAACGTCTCCGGCACCACCACAACCGACCAGCCCCGCCTTGCGATATCGGCCCTGATCAGGGCGATGATGGCGTCGACGTCCTCTACCGGGCGCTCCGGCAGCAGCAACAGCGGCGAGAGGTCAGCCTCGTCACCATGGGTGGCGAGCGCGCAGGCGGCGGTGACCCACCCGGCGTCGCGCCCCATCACCTCAATGAACTTGACCGCGTAGAGCTGCGGCGAGGCGAACGTGTCGTAGATCGCGTCGCGGGCGGTGTTGGCGAGGTAGCGGGCGACCGAGCCATAGCCAGGGCAGTGGTGTGTTTCCGGCAGGTCGTTGTCGACCGTCTTCGGAATCGCGATCACGCTCAACTCCTGCCCACGCGCCTCGGCATGGCGCGCGAGCCGGGAGGAGGTATCGGCCGAGTCGTTGCCGCCGATGTAGAGGATCCAGCGGATGTTCTCGCGCGCGCAGATGTCGAGGATGGGATCGAGGTCGTCGTCCTTGAGCTTGTAGCGCCCGGTGCCGAGCGCGGCGGAGGGCGTGCGCTTCAGGACGTCGCGCCTGCCGGCGTCGATGTTGCCCAGGTCGACGAGGTCACTGTTGAGCAGGCCCTCGATGCCGTGGCGCATGCCGAAGATGCGGCCGACCTCGTCGCTGGCCAGCCCGACCTCCAGCGCGCCGGCGAGGCTGGCGTTGATCACCGCTGTCGCCCCGCCGGACTGCCCGATCACCATTGTCGGCGGTGCCTGCTGCTCAGTCATTACGTGTGCTCCCCTCTCGGCTATGTGTCACTCGCCGTAGCCCAATTCACCATCACTCCGAGCCGCGTACGGAGTCCGCGTGCCGAGGCAGCGAAGCGAGGTCCCCACGCCACGCGCCCGAAGCTTTGCTGCCGCCTCCGCACGTCGTTACGCAGGTTCGATACCCGACGCCCGCCACGCTGCGCTCCGCGCGGGGATGCTTTCTCTTCGGACCTGCGGCCCTCGCTCAGCATGACGTTGAGCCTGCTATGGTTGCTCGTCAACCCGCACGTCGCCGAAGGCGGCGCGGACGGGCAGGTCCAGCAGCCGTCGCACCAGTGGGTGACCGGCGTCTCGCCGCGCGAGCCAGTCCGCCGGGCGAAAGAAGGCCAGCTCGACCGCCTCCGCTGGCGCATCCAGCAGCCACGACGCCCGCCAGTGGGCCTGCTCGACCGTCTCCAGCTCCAGATCGCCGATCAGCACCAGCGCGGTCTCTCCCTGCCGCGGCGGGATGGCCCCGAGCAGCGATCCCGCCGCGAGCCCGGGGAGATCGGTCAGGGCCATTTCGACCACCCGCGGCGCGCCGACAGTCGCGACCACCAACTCCCGCAGCGCCTGCACCACCGGCTCCTCCAGCCGGAGCGAGTACCGCCGCGACGCCCCCTCCCGCTTCAGCGAGAAGAGGCCTAAATCCTGCAGCTTGTACGCCTCGTGCTGGACGCTGCTGATCGCCAGCCCCAGCCCGTGGGCCAACTCGGTCAGCGAGTGACCGGTATCGGCTCGCGTGACGGCATGCACCAGCACCTCGGCGCGAACCTGCGACGACAGCAGCGCGGCGAGGTGATCGAGACGCTCGGATGCCGGTCGACCTGTCCCGCTCATGCGCTGACCCACACCCTCCTGCGCGCCCGGTGAGCTGCCACCCGGATGATCGTAGCATGCACATCTCGGGCAGCCCCGGCGGTTCCCGGATTCCGTTGAGATAACGGCTAGAATCGACTAGAATCGACCATAACGTCAGCGGTGCGCTTGCCCTTGGATGAACCGTGGTTGTGCCGTGCCGATCGGCACGGTCGCGAGCATCTGTTCACACCGCCCACCCTTTGGTCTGGAGGACCCCATTAGTACTGCGTTCGGGCTCATCGCCATTATTGTGCTCGTTCTGCTGAACGGTTTCTTCGTCGCGACCGAATTCGCCCTCGTCTCCGTCCGACGCACCCGCATCCAGCAACTCTCCTCGGAAGGCGACTCCCGCGCCACCAGGGTGCTCGACCGTATCGACCACCTCGACACGTATATCGCCGCCACCCAGCTCGGCATCACCATGGCCAGCCTCGCCTTGGGCTGGATCGGCGAGCCCGCCCTCGCGCACGTCCTGCACCCGCTGATCGAGCGGCTGCCGTTCGAGGTCAGCTCGACGGTGATGCACACCATCTCCTTCGTAGTCGCCTTCTCGATCGTCACGGCACTCCATATCGTGCTCGGTGAGTTGGCCCCCAAGAGCCTGGCCCTTCAGCGCCCGGAGGAGACCTCGCTGCTCGTCGGCGAACCGATCCACTGGTTCCTGATCGTCTTCCGGCCGGTCATCAACGCGCTGAACTGGGTCGGCAACCAGGTGGTGCGCATGCTCGGCTTCGAGCCGGCGCAGGGGCACGAGCTGGTGCAGTCGGCCGAGGAGCTTATGATCGCGCTCGATGCCAGCCGCGAGGCTGGCCTCGTGACGCAAACCGCCCACGACATTCTCGACCGCGCTTTCAGCTTCACGGACCTCCAGGCGCGTGAGGTGATGGTGCCGCGCACCGAGGTGACTGCCCTGCCGGCTGACGCCTCGCTCGACGACGTGGTTCGCATGACGGTCGATACGTCGTACACCCGCTTGCCGGTCTACGAGGGTGACAGCGACAACATCATCGGCATCATCAAGGCCAAACGCATGCTGCCGCTCTTCCTGCAGTGGGCGGCGCAGCGTGCGCCCCAGACGGCGCTGCCGAACGGCTCGGCGCCGCACATCGCCACCGTCGAGTCCAGCGACCGCGCCGCGAACGGCACCGCTGACATCACTGGCCTGACGCCGCATGCGGTCACGCGCGATCCTAACGGCACCACCGTCGCCGATACCTTCCGCCTGAGTGACTACATGGTGGAGCCAACGCTGGTGCCGGAAACGCTCGCCGTCTCCGAGGTGCTCACTCGCATGCAGGAGACCCACGTCCAGATGGCCGTGGTGATCGACGAGTATGGCGGCACCGCCGGCATCGTCACCCTGCAGGATATCGTCAACCGGCTACTCGGCCGCCTGACCGAGGAGGAGGACGAGGCCAGCGGATCTGAAGGGCTCGCCGCCGACGGTACGATCCACCTCGACGGCCTGACATCGCTCTCCGAGTTGAAGGACGAGTACGGCATCGACCTGGCTGACGACGGCCTCGATGTCGATACGATCGGTGGCTACGTCTTTTTCCGACTCGGGCGCGCTGCGCAGATCGATGACGAGGTCCAGACCTCCAGCGGCGAGCGAATCGTCGTCGAGGCGCTGGATGGCTTGCGCGTGGCGCGCGTGCGCCTGCTCGGCCGTGCGGCACTGCTTGAGGAGGACCAGGGCGCTAGGGACACGCTACGGATCCCGGCCTGACACCCACACGACGAAGGACATGGCTCATGACCGATCGCCCACGATCCGCCAGCAGACCGCGTCGCGCGCTGCGACTCGGCCCCGCCGAGCACAGCCTGCTCGGGCTGCTCGCCGGCGCGGGGGAAGAGGGCATCCATGGCTACGATCTCGCCCGGCAGTTCTCCCACGGGGCATTGGGAGAGATTATCCGGCTGGAGCCGGGGATGCTCTACCACCATCTCAAGAAACTCGACCGCTACAGGCTGATCACCACTGAGATCGAGCGGCAGGTCGACCGCCCGGACCGGCGCATCCACACCCTGACTCTGGACGGTCGCGAGGCACTCGACCAGTGGCTGCAGGAGCCGGTGCACGCCACCCGCGAGATTCGGCTGGACTTTCTCCTCAAGCTCTTCTTCACCCGGCGGCTGGCACCGGCCCGGCTCGCCCACCTGATCGGCCAGCAGCGGGCGGTCCTGACCGACCTGCTGCGATCGCTGACGGCCCAGATGGAGGTCGGGACCGCCGCTCCGGACGCCGAGCGCCGGATGGTGCTGCGGCTCAGGCTCGCACAGACCGAGGCGGCACTCGAATGGCTGGATTCACTCGACACCACGGAGAACAATGCATGACCACTGCGCTCACCGAAATCTGGTTCCGGCAGCGACCCGTGGTGCTGAGCCCGGATCTCGACCCCGCGTCACCCCTCCCCATCAGCCCGATCGAGTTCCACCGCCGCCTGCCGGACTACCAGCCGACGCCAATCCATGACCTTCACGACCTCGCCGGCGAGATCAAGGTCGAGCAGGTGCTTGTCAAGGATGAGACGTCCCGCCTCGGGCTCCCGGCCTTCAAGATGCTGGGCGCGAGCTGGGCGATCTACCGGGCGTTGCTGGCTCGCTGGCCGGATATCGACCACAACTGGGCCACCATCGACGACCTGCGCGCGCAGGTGCAGGCCCGCGAGCCGATAAGCTTCGCCGCCGCCACCGACGGCAATCACGGGCGCGCCGTGGCCCGTATGGCCGCCATGCTCGGCTGCGAGGCCACGATCGTCGTACCGTCCAGCATGGTGCCGGCCCGCATCGAGGCAATCGAGGGTGAGGGCGCGACAGTCGAGATCGTCGAGGGCACCTACGGCGATGCCGTAGCTCGGTCCGCCGAGCTCGCCTCGGACAGCTGCCTCGTGATCTCCGACACGGCGTGGCTCGGGTACGACCTGATACCGCGCTGGGTGATCGAGGGCTACAGCACCATGTTCCACGAACTGCAGGAGCAGTGCCGGCTGACGCCATCGCACACCCTCGTACCGATGGGTGTCGGCGCGCTCGCCGCCGCCGCGATCGTGGCCGCGCGCCACCGCATGCCTCCCGCGACCGTGATCGGGGTCGAGCCGGATGGCGCGCCCTGCGTGCTGAAGTCACTCCAGCGCGGTGCCCCGGTCGCCATCCCCGGCCCGCACGAGTCGATCATGTCGGGATTGAACTGCGACCAGCCCTCGCCGATCGCGTGGCCGGTGCTGGCTGCCGGGCTGACCGCCGCGATCTCGATCCCGGACGACGCCGCCAAGGAGGCGATGCGTATCCTCGCGCGGAAAGGGGTGGTGGCTGGCGAAACGGGCGCCGCCAGCCTCGCAGGGCTGCTCGCCATCGCCAGCGCCTCGGATGCCACCAATCTCCGCAGCCGCCTGCACCTTGACAAGCGCGCCAGCGTGCTGATCCTCGCGACTGAGGGCGCGACGGATCCCGAGGCGTGGGAGAAGATCACGCGACGCTCGCTGCAGAAGACACTTGCGAAGCGCTAGCTCCAGCGCAATGCCACCGAGTGCACGTTGCAGGTCGCCTCTCGTGCAGCCGTTCCGCCGGGTGAGGATGGGCCGGGTTGCGACCAGCCCTGCCGGGCACTACGATACCTATTCAGAGGCTGACTAGGGCCATTCCTTCGCAAAGGCAAGCTTCGATGCACCATCGTCCAGGCGCGCTCACGATAGCTCTGGTACTCGTCATGCTCATGACCTCCTTGGCCAGTGCTCCGTCAGTGGGCGCCATCGAACTCACCTGCCCGCCCCCGGCAACGCCTCCTGCGGCCGGCACGCCATCCAAGCGGGAGGCACAGAACGCTGCGTTTCCCGACGACGAAATCGAACTCACCGTCTTCGCGGCCGCTTCCCTGACCGACGCGTTCGTCGATATCGCTGACGAGATCGAGCCCCGCCATCCGAATGTGTCGATCTCCGTCGAAACGGCGGGATCCCAGACGCTCGTGACCCAGCTCGGCGAGGGTGCCGAGGCCGATGTGCTTGCGACCGCCAGCCTCGCCACCATGCGGCAGGCACAGGAATCAGGGCTGGTCAACGGTGAGCCCGTGCTCTTCGCCGCCAACCGGCTGGTGATCGTCACCCCGCCGGACAACCCTGCCGGCATCGAGGGCATCGACGACCTCGCAGGGGACGACATCCGGCTGGTGATTGCGGCCGAGGACGTCCCCGCTGGTCGCTACGCCCGGCAGGCGATCTGTGACTGGGCTGGCGCCGATGACGAGGCGGTTGCCGCCATCGGCGCCAACGTTGTGTCGGAGGAGACCGATGTCCGCTCAGCCCTCACCAGGGTCCAGCTCGACGAGGCGGACGCCGGCATCGTCTACGCCAGCGATGCCGCGGCTGCCGAGCTCGCCGGGGGAGAGGTGAAAGTGGTCGAGTTCCCGAGCGATGTTCCGACGGAGGCCACCTATCCGATCGCGCCGACCGTCGGCGGGAACACCGAAGCTGCCCGAGCGTTCATCAAGTTCGTGCTCAGTGACGCGGGGCAGCGGATTCTCGCGGATTACGGATTCGCGCCGGTCCCGTGAGCCTCGCGCGAAACCGAAGGGAACGCATGACAGACGGTACCGGGCCACCCAGCACCTATCCCCCATCCCGTACCATCTCCCGGTCGGCATGGGGAATCATCGCGCTCGGGCTCGTTGCTCTTGCCGCGCTCACGCTGCCGACCATCTCGCTGCTGGCGCGCACGCTCGATGCGAACCCCTCCATCGACGACGAGCGTACCCGGGAGACGCTGATCGCCGCTCTGCGACTTAGCCTGATGACCTCGACCATCGCGATCGTGGTGATTGTCGCGATCGGAACGCCCGTGGCATGGATGCTGGCGCGCTACCGCCTGCCGGCCCACCGGCTGCTGGACTCCCTCATCGACCTCCCCATCATCCTGCCGCCGGCCGTCGCCGGCATCGCGCTCCTGTCCGCGTTCGGCCGCCGGGGCCTGCTCGGTGACGAGCTCGACGCACTCGGCATCTCGGTCGGGTTCAGCACGGCGGCCGTGGTGATCGCGCAGGTCTTCGTCGGCGCGCCGTTCTACATCCGTACGGCGCGGACCGGCTTCGGCCGGGTCGATGTGGGGATGGAGGAGGCAGCGGCCGATCTGGGGGCAGCGCCGTCGCGGGTCTTCTGGCGAGTGGTGCTGCCGATGACCCGCTCCAGCCTCGCGGCGGGAGCGGCGCTGGCGTGGGCTCGGGCACTGGGTGAGTTCGGGGCAACGATCCTGTTCGCCGGCAACCGCCAGGGTGTGACCCAGACGATGCCCCTGGCGATCTACGAGCGTTTCCAGGCAGGCGACCTGCCCACGGCACTGCTGCTCTCGGTGGTGCTGCTGGCCGGCTCCGCGATGCTGCTGGTCGTCGTCCGCCTGCTCGGCGAGCCCGGCACGCCCCGGTAAGGCTATTGGATCGGGGCATCGGGGCCCTTCGTCACACCAGCTTCAAAATCGAGGCGCTTCCGTCGTTCCTGCTTTCCAGAACAGGCTGGGCCTGCGACTTCGGGATGACACGAGGTCGGGCCCTACGAAGTGAGACGAGGGAAGGCATCTCCTCACTCCCCCGACTCGAACGCTTCCCGTGTGAGGCGCATGATGTACTCTTGTCCGGTGTTTTGTGGCGCGTCTTTGTCGACGACGTAGACGATCTTCCACCCCACGAACCCGGCCCGCTCGTACGACCGCACGGCACGGGTGTTGCCCGGTTCCGGCGCGATGATCGCCACCTCCGCCCCCATCTTCACGAAGACGATCTGCGCCAGGAACGCCCGCAACACCTGACGGCCGTAGCCCCGGTTGCGCGCCCACGACTCGCCGATGAAGAGATCGATTCCGACTGCGCCGGGATCGACCTTGATCTGCTGGGCATACTTCGGCTCGTCGTCGATCGCGTAGCACTGAATATACCCGGCGTCGCGGCCGTCGAGCCCGATGATGAACGCCCGCGTCCGGCTCGTTCCGGCGATCTCGTCCCGGTAGTGCTCGCGCAGCGCCTCGACTGCTGTGGAGCCCGCTTGGTACCACCACGCGACGTCCGGATCCTCCAGCCAGCGCTTCATGGCCGGAAGATCGGCATCGACGAGCGGCCGGAACGTGATCTGGGGGTGCATCTGCACGACGTCACTCCATCAGGGAGCTGTAGGTGCGCCGCCAAGGCTCACCGGGCCCGTTCGGGCGGCCTGAATCTTGCAGGACGTTCCATGGTCAGCACCATTGCTGATACGACGGCACCGACAATGCCGGGTCTGCCACCCGCCGAGCTCCCGCAAGCCAATCCGCGCAGGACCCGCACCGGCACGTGTCACATATGGAAAGGATTGCACCATGGGCAAGAAGGATATGCAACCGAAGGGCCTGAACCGTCGCTCGCTCATCAAGGGCGCCGCCGGAGCCGCCGCCGGTGGTTCCGCACTCTCGACAGCGATCGCCCAGGCCTCCACCGGGAACCCCGGCTTCAACATCAATCTGCGTCAGGACAATGGCGAGCTCGTCATCTACAACTGGTACCAGCCGTGGATCGCCGAGGTCGTGCCGATCTTCGAGGAGGAGGCCGGCATCAATGTCACCCAGCTCGGTACTTACTCCAGCAACGATGAGTGGTGGGCACGCCTCAACGCGGGTGAGAACTTCGACTTCTTCATCCCCTCGACAGACTGGGTGCAGCGCGCGATGGCGGCGAATCTGCTTCATCCGCTCGACGAGGGCCAGATTCCCAACATCGACAACCTGTACGAGGAGTTCCAGGAGAACGAGATCTACCAGCAGGACGGAAACACCTACGCCGTGCCGTTCTCCCGCGTGTACTACAGCCTGACCTACAACACCGAGGAATTTCCCGAGGCGCCGACCTCTTGGGGGGTCACGTGGGACGCGCAGTACGACGGTCGCATCACCATGCAGGACCAGGCCTACGCCCGCGTCGGCACGACGGCGCTGTATATCGGTGACGATCCGATTCAGCCGACCGAGTGGGACCGGATCCGTGAGCTGCTCCTCGAGCAGAAGGAGCTCGTGTTCAAGTACTGGACCGACTACCAGAACGGCATGGAGATGTTCATCAACGAGGAAGCGCTCGTCGGACAGCTCACCGCCGGCCGCACCCGCATGGGCGCGGCCGAGGGCGCGCCGATCGACTGGACCGTTCCAGAGGAGGGTGTCCTCACCTTCATCGACACCTTCGCCATCCCGAGCACATCGGAGAACCCGGAGAACGGTCACAAGTTCATCAACTTCCTGCATCGCGCCGATATCATGGCGATGGAGATGCGGATGATGTACTACGACACGCTCAACAGGGCGGCCCGGGAGGAGCTGGAGCCCGAGCTGGCCGAGCAGTTCGCGGTGCCGGAAGAGTCGATCCTGGTGCTGACCACCGACCTCGATCCCCAAGTCCGGCAGCGGATCGACGAGCTCTGGACCGAAGTCAAGCTCTCCTAGGAGCGGCCCACTCGCTGCTGGTCGACACCGGTCGGGACAGTGTCCCGACCGGTGATTCGTCTGCACGGATCGCTTATGCCGATGCTTCGAATGCTGCGGAACACGGGCGAGGGGAGCTACACTCTTCTCACGCAGTGATCGATTTCGGCGCGACAAGGGGTCACGGCACATGTCCGCATTCGATGTCAGCATCCGTCAGCTCTACAAGCGATTTGGCAACCTGGTCGCCGTCGACTACATTGACCTCGAGGTGCCGAGCGGTGCGTTCGTGACCTTCCTGGGCCCCTCGGGCTGCGGCAAGACCACCACCCTTCGCATGATCGGCGGGTTCGAGCATCCGGACAGCGGCCAGATCCTCATCAAGGGCGAGGAGATGGGCAACCGCCCGCC
>DASYWL010000262.1:0-4806 GCA_035936055.1 Thermomicrobiales bacterium | reverse complement strand
CACCTACATCGACGACGATGGCTTTGTCAGGGTCGATGGGATCGGCGGCTGGGACGACCAGGTCGTCGTCGGGCAGCGCGTCGTCATCATCGGCCGACACGGTCCGGTCAAGGGCGTGGTCGGAAAGAAGGCCACGCACTTGCTCAAGTCCACCGATCGGAAGAAGGTCGAGAAGCTCTCCGATCTCTGGATCGATATCGGTGCAACGAACCGGGAGGATGCTGCGGCGCGGATCGAGATCGGCGACCCAGCCGTGATCGATGTCGCGCCACTGCAGCTCACGGATGACCTGCTCGTATCTCGCGGTCTCGATAACCGTATCGGCGCCTTCGTCGTGATGGAGACACTGCGCGAGGTCGGAACCGACACTCCGCACCGCATCACCGCGCTTGCCGCAAGCCAGGAGGAGATCACGATGGCCGGCGCGATCAACGCGGCACACGGGTTGCAACCGGACGTCGTGATTGCGCTCGACGTCACCCACGCTACAGACTACCCCGGCGCCGACAAGAAAGCAGACAACCGCGTCTCACTCGGTGGGGGACCGGTGCTCACGCGCGGAGCCGCGGTCAACGATTCGGTCCACCGCGCCCTCCGCGAAGCTGCTGGCGAGGTGGGCGTGACCGTGGGCATCCAGAGCGCCGGAAGGAGCACCGGAACGGACGCGGATGGGTTCCGCCGGTCGGGTATCGCGAGCGCAATCGGGCTCGTCTCGATTCCGAACCGCTAGATGCATAGCCCAAACGAAGTGGTCAGCCTGCGCGACGTCGAGGGCGCCATCGCGACTATCGCTGCGTTCATACGGAGCCTGCCTGAGGGCGTTGATTTTCGGGACTGAGGCTCAAGGCGTTGGCTGGCAGACCGGGCAAAGGTAGGTGCCACGCCCGGTGACGCGTGTCTTCAAGATGGTATCGCCACAGCGAGTGCACGCCTCTCCTTCCCGTCCATGGACAGCCGGGAAGTCATTTTCGGGGTACGCCTTGCCGTGAATGATTGTCGCCCCGCCCTGCCGAATGCCCTCGGCCAGCACCGGCGGGATGTTGGCCGCGATGCGCTGGATGGCCTCGCGAGGAATCGCCTTTGCCGGGGTGGCCGGATGGACCCCGACGCGGAACAGCACCTCATCCACGTAGATGTTGCCGAGCCCGGCGAGCACGTGCTGGTCGAGCAGCAGCGCCTTGACCGGCACCGACCGCCGCTCGAACAGCCCAGCGAGGCGGTCGACATCAATCGGAGCGGTCGCTTCGGGTCCGAGGGCCAGCGCATCCAGGGTCGACCAAACGTCGGCTGCCGGCAGGATATTCATCCAGCCAAACTGGCGGACGTCGCTGTACCATGCTACGCGACCGTCGTCGAAGCCAAGCCTCGCATGCGTTGCCTTGTGCGGATAGGGCCCCTCTGGTTTCGGCACGGGATGTCCGGCGACGAGCCGTTCGCCGTTGGGCAGGTCGAGCGCAAGCTGCCCGGCCAGCTTGAAGTGCACCAACAGGTGCAGATCCCCGTCGAAGGCGATGTCCAGCACCTTGCCCCGGCGCGAGGCGCTGATGACAGTGCGGCCGACCAGTGTTTCTGGGTTGGAGATCGCCGATTGTCGGAGCACCTTCGGCAGCGAAACCTCGAACGAGCGGAGCGAGTGACCGGTGAGATGAGCTTCGACGATCCGGCGGATGGTCTCGACTTCTGGGAGCTCTGGCACGGCCCGCCCTAGCCGGCGGAGCTGATGCGCCGCATCCACTTGGCGGCCATGCTGGCCGCCTTGACCCCTTCGTTCTCGTCGTGGGAAGCGTTGATGACACGCGCCATCATGTCCCACGCCGCATGCTTGGCGATCCGATGCCGGGCCTCGTAGACGCTTCGCTGCGGACCGAGCAGGCGGCCTCCGGTCTGGTACGACACCAGCCAGCCCTCTCCTTCCCGACGGAGGCGTACCACGTCCCGTCCGCGACGCCAAACGAACGTATCGTCCTCTTCCGCCGTGTGCACGACCATGAGCATGCCTCGCAACGCCTGGAGCCAACCGCCGAGCCGCGCAAGGCGTCCGGCACGGTTGATTGCGACATCGTAAGAAGCCAAGATTTTCCCCCACCAGGTGTCAGGTTGCAGGATCGAGAGGGGCCACCACCGCAGCAGCAGACTGACGTTTGGCAAGACATGCGAGTTGCGGGGCG
Organism: Thermomicrobiales bacterium; assembly: GCA_035936055.1. Taxonomy (GTDB): domain Bacteria; phylum Chloroflexota; class Chloroflexia; order Thermomicrobiales; family UBA6265; genus JACCVC01. Next base: position 2,638 of record DASYWL010000262.1, on the reverse strand, counting down.
TCGCGCTCAGGGTTCGCGGCGCGCACGAGCGCACCCTTCGCGGGTCCTGACGGGAGCCTGAGCCGATGCGCGGGACCCTCCATCCCGCGAGCCATCCTCAGTGTACTCCACGCTTCATGCCCGGGGCCGTCCTACCCCTCGCGCATCGCCGTTCCGGGAAGCGCACGCTCGAGCCAATCGGGCATCCACCAGTTCACGTTGCCGAGCAATACCATGGTTGCAGGTACCAGGAGGCCGCGAACGACGGTCGCATCCACTGCCACGGCGATCGCGATCCCCAGCCCGAGCGCCTTCACGAGGACGACATCGGCCGACACGAACGAGCCTGTCACCACCACGACGATCAGCGCCGCGCTGGTGATGATCCGACCGCTGCGATCCAGGCCCAGCGCGACCCCTTCCCGGTTGTTGCCGGTTCGCTCCCACTCCTCGCGTACGCGCGTGAGGAGAAAGACCTCGTAGTCCATCGAGAGCCCGAAGAGCACACAAAACATGATGACGGGCAGCGAAGCCTCGACGAACCCCTGCGGCGTGAAGTTGAGCAACGCGTGGAAATGCCCTTCCTGGAACACGAAGACGAGCGCGCCATACGAAGCCAGGATCGACATCACGTTGAGGAAGATCGCCTTGATTGGCAGCACCACCGACCGGAAGAGCACCAACAGGATGACGTATGTCGTGAAGACGACGATGGCTGCCGCCACCGGAAAGCGCTCGTAGATCTCGTCGACCACATCGACGATCCCCGCCGTGCCGCCTCCCACGAGCACTTGCACGCGCTCCGTATCCGGGATAGAGCGCAGCTGTTCAAGCAGCTCCTTGTTCTCCGGCTGGTTCGCCGGCTCCACGGGATACGCCAAGATCACGGCGCTGTCTTCGGCCCAAAATCGATCCAGCTGGGTTTCGGTGCCGAGTTGCTCCGCCTGCTGTCGCAGATCGAACCTCGTCTGCGGCGACAGGGCGCCCAGTCCCTCCAGGAACGTGGTCGGTCCCTTGGCCCGCTCGATCCGCTCGTCTTCCGCTAGCAGCGTTTCGAGCCTCGCGACCACGGCCACGCGCTCTCGCTCTTCAACCGACTCATCGAAGTTCAGCAAGATGACAAACGGTGAGATTTCACCACCCGAGAACTCCTCACTCAGCAGGTCAAATCCCTGGCGGCTCGGCAGGTCCTGGGGGAGGATCGTTGCATCGGGTGAAGAGATGTTGGCATGACGGAATGGCAGGCCGAGCGTGGCGAGCAATACGAATGTCAGTAGCGCCACGATCACCGGACGCCGCATCACCGTGTGGGCAATACCGTACCAGCGTCCGGTTCCGCCCTGCCCGACTGACACACCCCCGAGGCGACCGATCGACAGCGACTCGATGCGCGTGCCGATGATGGCAAGCACCGCCGGCAGCAGCGTCAGTGACGTCAGCGTCGAGATCGCGACGACCACGACGCCGGCGATGCCGACCGATCGCAGGAACATCATCGGGAAGATGATCAGCCCGGAAAGCCCGACAAGCACGGAGAGGCCTGAGAAGAAGACCGCCCGGCCGGCCGTCTCAAGCGCGCGCTCGATCGCCACCGCGACATCGCCGCCGTTCTTCCGGAGCTCCTCTCGGTATCGACTGGTCACGAAGAGGGCGTAATCGACGGCGAGCCCGAGCCCCAGCATCGTTGCGAGGTTGAGGACGAAGATGCTGAGGTCGACGACCGTGGCGAGGTGGTAGATCGCCATCAGCACCACCGCCACGCCTGCCGAACCGGTGACCAGCGGCACGAGGGCGGACACGACGGTTCCGAAGACCACCAGCAACGCGATCAGCGCGACCGGCAAGGCGATGATCTCCGCGCGGCGCAGGTCGCGCTGGCTGGCTGTCTCGATATCAGCGTAGAAGGCAGGCCCGCCGGCCACCAGGAAGTCGATATCGCCCTGTGGGACGAGAGTCGCTTCAAAGGCAGGCACATCGCGCTGGGCCTCTTCAGGCGGAAGGTCGACCCCAATCAGTGCGTAGGCGATTTCCCTGCTCTCGGAGACCAGCGAAGCGTCAAGTTCCGGCGTGACCACCGATTCGACGAATGGCAGCTCGCGGATGCCCTCGAGCGAGGTTTCCACCTGCGACAGAAACGCTGGATCGTCCGCCGCCAACGTCTCGCTCTCATAGACGACGATGAGCGTGGACGGGCTGTAGCCCAACCGGTCTTGCACGGCACGGATCGTTCGGCTGGCCTCGGTCTCGTCAGATGAGAATCCGCCAACCTCGAGCGGCTCCTGGGCGTTGAGGGCGAACGGCACCGACACGAGCACGAGCGCGATCCAGAAGACTGCTACCAGCCACTTGTGCCGAACGCCCATGCATGCGAACCGTCTAAACACGAGCGGTACTCATTCTCGGCCCCTGCACCTTCCGGCCCTACCGCTCAGTGAATTTGATGAAGGTGCCGTCGGCACTCCGCTCAACGTCCAGCAGGCCAATCACGGTTTCGGCGTTGAGCGGGCCATAGATATGCGGATAGATTCGCTCGGGATCGTCATACCGCACCTCGGAGGTGATTTTCGTCACGTCGATCACCAGTACGAGGTAGTCGCGAGTGTCACCCGTGTAGAACATGTTGCCGACGTTGCGGAGCGGTTCGAGCCCACTGGTACAG
>DASYWL010000261.1:0-4498 GCA_035936055.1 Thermomicrobiales bacterium | reverse complement strand
AATCCTCAACGTAGTAGCGCCAGGACTGACCCGACCAGTGCACCGACGCGCCCCCGACCGTGTTCGCCATGATGTAGTTGGTCGGCTGCGCCGTCTCGTTTGGGTCTTCGCGGAACGTGAGCGGCACCTCCGGCAGCTTGGGGTTCAGCTCATCGCGGACCCGATAGCGCAGGGTATCGAAGGCCCGGCCGCCCGAGAACTCCTCCAGACCGCGATATGGGCCTCGCTCGAGTGTCACGACCGAATAACCGGCCTTGGCGAGCTCCACGGACATCGGACCGGCCGCCGCGCCATAACCGATGATGACGACATCCTGTTTAGGTTGAACTGCCATGGTTTTATGCTCCCTGATGCGTTGCGCGTCCTAGAGGTCCGCGAGGCTCTGGATCGGCTTGTTCAGCGGCTCGAACGACTGCTGCTCCTCCTCGGTGTAGAGATAGTGCGCGCCCGGGTACCCAACAGCCCGCCACCCGGCGAAGTCACGATTTCCACCGTAGACGGGATCCGAGAAGAGCCCCTCCATCGTGTGGGTGAGGACCAAGCTCATGAACTCTGGCAGCGAGGCGATGGTCGGTGCCTGGAGCCCCGCCACCTGGGTCCGCCCCGTGCCCTCCGGTTCGGGCTCGACCACGACAGGGGTCACATCCACAAGCGGGATGCCCTCGACCTCGATCTGTTCGGGGGTAGCTAGCCCAGGAGCGGCTTGCTCCTCATCATCGGCCTCGAAGATCGCCGTGATGAGGGCGGTCTGATCCTCCGAGGAGAGCTGCCGGAATACCGAGCCGTACTCCCGCTGCGCGGCGTCGTCCAGCCAGTCGATCCCGGTGCGGTAGACCTCCTTGTACTCCTGATAGGCGCCAGCCAGGGCGTTATCGATGTAGTACATGACACCGGCATCGCGCCCACCGGGGCTGTCCTCGGTGGTCGGCCAGAACTGCTCGGCAAGGGCCTCGATCGTTTCCGCCTGCCCGCTGGTAAAGAACTGCCGGCCGGTCAGCGCGGGATCGTCTTGAGCAAGCGCATCGAGCGTGTAGGCCGAATGGACCGCCATCGCGGCCATAGAACCAGCTGATACCTTCAGGAACGACCGGCGATCCACTGAGAAGCTGCGGGCGCCTCGGGGTTCTCTTCGTTGGTCCATGATGCACCTCGTTACTGGTGGCAACTGACATATGTGAGCAGCGCGTAATCTCAGATCAGCACTACCGCGACCTCTCCCAGGTTCACCTCCCTTGCTTCCATACGACTCAAAACACTCAAGAGACTGGAACAGGACTCAGTGGCGGCTGAACAGACATAAAGGCCAGCATGTCTCCGGAAGCTTCAATGAAATACTCGGGGAATGCTGGTCGAGTTTCCCGGCGGGTCCGGCACATTGGGGGCGCGCGTTCTGGCCTCTGTGCAGTCGTACCACAATGAAACTCCAACTTCCCCAGCTAGTCAACCCCTTGCCCACGAACATCGGCTCGGTACGCTAGCACTGATTCGAGACACGAAAAAATTCTTACCATACGTGACGGCTAAACAGATGTACCTTCCCACTCGAGGAGGGTTCTCCAACATCACAGAAGTAGCGGCACAGATGATGCTGGGCCTTGCGAATGATCCGTTGAGGCATGAGTCTCCGACACTATGAGCTGACCGGCAACCAACGGGATCGGCTGGCACTCTTTGTGGGCAGCGACCCAAGCAGAGATCGCATGACGACAGGCTATCCGGCTCTAGAGAGCAAAGGAGACATGATGACCGAACAGACCACCACACCACCGATGAAGCCCAGTGAGGAATCCACGAAGGAGCAGCTGATGCTTGCGAAGAAACAGGGCGACGCGTTCCAGGCCGCCGTCAAGGCGATGGACCAGGAGTCCGGTGCCGACATCACCCGGGCCGGTGAGTACGAGGTCGGCCTCGTGGTCGAGGACGCCGAGGGCATGTACCACCTCGAAGGCACGGGCAACCTCGTCTGGAAGGAGCCCGAGAACGAGAATGCCCACATCGAGGTCGTCGTGCGCGACGCCGCCGACGGGCGCTTCATCCCCGGATTGACCGTCCACGTCACCGTCACCGACGCGAACGGCACCGAGGTCGGTACGCACCAGCAGCCGATGCTCTAGCATCCCTGGCTCTACCACTACGGCCGCAATTGGGAGGTGCCGGGCGAGGGCAACTACACCATCGGCGTGAAGATCGATGCGCCGACCTTCATGCACCACGACCACGAGAACGGCAAGCGCTTCGCCGAGGATGTCGAGGTCGAGTTCATGCGGCACATCGAACCGGGCCAGAAGCGCGCCGCGTAGCTGCAGACCCTCAACATGGCCACGATGCGACAGCACCCCGCCCTGTAACCGGGCCGGGGCTGGGTATGTCGTCAGTCCGGCTCGGGCACGTCCGTCGGGCCGGGCTGCTGGTAGAGCCGCTCTGCGCCACGGCGCCCGAGCGCCGTCAGCCACCGCCACGGCCTCGACTCCACCCGCTCGTCGATCGCCATCCCGCGCTCGGTCGTCTCTCCCCCGCCGCTGGGCGCGATCAGGCGGTCAGCGACACCGAGCAGTCGGGCTACCGTCGCCGGGGCGATCCCGTGAAGACGCGCCACCAGTGCGTACTGGGGCGGATAGATGATCTCCGCCTGGCCACGACGGATTGCCCGGACGTACGTCCGCGCCGCCGACTCCGCGCTCACAGTAAGGAGCGGCAGGCTCGACATCGGCGCGAAGAGCTTGTACTGTGCCGTGCGCCCCTCCTCGTCGCCGCTGAAGTAGGCGTTGAGGAAGGAGCCGGTGCGCATGAGGCCGGGCACAATGTTCGTCACGGTGATCCCCTCGTCGGCCAGCTCTGCCCGCAAGCCTTCCGCAAGTCCGACCGCAGCGAACTTGGATGCGTTGTAGGGCACCAGGCGCGGCACACTGATCTTCCCGCCGATTGAGGAGATGATGGCGATCCGCCCCGCCTGCCGCTCCCGCATCTCCGGCAGAACGGCGAGAATCGGGTAGAGCACCCCCCAGTACATGATGTCCATCGCCTGCCGGTAGTCCTCCAGTTCGGAGCTCCGCACCTGCCCGACCTGGATCACCCCCGCGTTGCAGACCAGCAGGTCGATCCGCCCGAAGCGCTCACGTACCTGCGCGACCATCCGATCGACATCGTCCTTGTCGCCGACGTCGCACGGCACCGCCAGCACCTCGGCGCCCTGTCCTTCCAGGTCCTCGCGCGCACGCTCCAGCTCGGCCTCGTCGCGGGCACAGATCACCAGCCGGCAGCCCTGTGCGGCCAGCTCCCGGGCGAGGGCCAGCCCGAGCCCGCGGGAGGCCCCGGTCACAAGCGCCACCTCGCCTCTCAGATCGGCCTCCCGGCTCCGACCGATCACCTCGCGCACCGCCACAGCCGCCCCGATCGCCCCCGCCAGCGGCACCATCTTCCGTGCCATCCCGTTCTCGTTCATGCTGCGCTCCCATCGTGTGACCGTTCTTCCGGATTGACTGGAGGCATGCAAGCGTCATGCCAGTGTGCGACCGGGATCGGTCCTGCCTCAGGCCCGGGTACCGGTCCAGGTAACGTTGACGACGCCTTGGCGCCGCGGAACGCCACTTGCTGCACAGTTCCACGAGCTACCTGTTGCTCTATTGGAGCACCGTGCAGGAGGGTACACCTATCACTGATTGAGCCCATAGGGGCAGACCTCGTGTCTACCCGCGTTTGGCCTGACGCACGAGCCTGTGCTGAACGAATCGACTGTGCCGGTCCTAGCGGATCGATACCGCGTGAAGCACCCCTCCTGCGATCTCCTCTATTGAAAGGAAGCCACCATGACGTTGACATCCGAGACGTGTGAAGCCTGCCGTGCCGACTCCCCGAAAGTGACCGAGGAGGAGATCCGCGAGCTCAAGCCGCAGATCCCCGAGTGGGAGATGACGGAGGTGCGGAGCGTGCCGCACCTGCGCCGGACCTTCCGCTTCGACGGCTGGATGCCGGCGGTGCGGTTCGTCGACGCCCTCGCCGAGCTCGTCGAGGAACAGGACCACCACCCCGTCATCCGCTTGGAGTGGGGCAAGCTGACGGTCAGTTGGTGGACCCACGCGATCGACGGCCTCCACCGCAACGACTTCATCATGGCCGCCAGAACCGACGAGATCTACGGCAAGCACAGCGAGTAGCCCTGGCTGAGAATCCCGGCGAATCGTCGTAACCGGTCGGCGCATCTATTGACATTCGTCTATGCGTCCTGTACAATGGTCACATGAGTACGAGAAACCGGCCTGAGGGCTGCTGCACCGTCCCGAACACCCCCGCACCGATCGCCGAGGGCGACCGCGCCAACCTGGTCATGGTCTTCAAGGCGCTCGGGGACCCGACGCGGCTCGAGATCTTTCGGCTGATCGCCGCGCAGGACGCCCCGATCTGTGTCTGTGATGTGGTCGATCGATTCGACCTGCGGCAGCCAACGATCTCGCACCACCTCAAGGTGCTGCGCGACGCGGGCCTCGTCACGGTCTCTCGC
>DASYWL010000260.1:0-3534 GCA_035936055.1 Thermomicrobiales bacterium | reverse complement strand
TGAGGTGAACTGTGAGACCGACTTCGTCGCTCGCACCGACGATTTCCGGACACTCGCGCACGACATCGCCATGCAGGTGGCGGCCACTGCACCGCGCTACGTGTCGAGCGACGACATCCCCGAGGGGGACTACGTCGGCCTCGAGTCCGAGTTCGGCAGCCGCGAGGACGCCATCGTGCAAGCCTCGCTGATGGACCAGGTGTTCATCAAGAACCCGAAGGCCACGATCCGGGAGCATGTCAAGGCGCACATCGGCAAGCTCGGCGAGAACATCATCGTCAGCCGCTTCAGCCGCTTCGAGCTCGGCGGCGAGAGCCGCTTCGCCGCGATGACGACGCAGCCCACCGGCACCGACGAGGGCTAAGGCACCGAACGCGACGCCGTCTTTCCCCGGAAAGGCGGCGTCGTTCCATATCCGGCCGATTCAGCGCCCTGCACCTCCACGGAGCCAGCCTCATGCCAGAGCCGTACAAGCGCATCCTCCTCAAACTCAGCGGTGAAGCCCTGATGGGCGATCAGCAGTTCGGCATCGACCCGCTCGTGGCCCAGAAGATGGCGAAAGAGATCAGGGGCGTCGTCGGTACCGGCGCGCAGATCGGCATCGTGATCGGCGGCGGCAACATCTGGCGCGGACTCTCCGCCGCCAGCAAGGGCATGGATCGCGCCACGGGCGACTACATGGGCATGATCGCCACCGTGCTGAACGCGCTGGCGCTCCAGGATGCCCTCGAGAACGAGGGGGTCCAGACGCGCGTGATGACGGCGATCGAGATGCGGGACGTCGCCGAGCCGTACATCCGGCGCCGCGCGATCCGTCACATGGAGAAGGAGCGCGTCGTCATCCTCGCGGCCGGCACCGGCAATCCCTACTTCACGACCGACACCGCAGCCGCCCTGCGCGCGCTGGAGCTCGATGCCGATGCCCTGCTGATGGCCAAGAACCGCGTCGATGGCGTGTACTCCTCCGACCCGCGCACCGACAGCAATGCGCAGCGATACGACCACATCACGCACCAGCAGGCACTGGAAAAGAACCTCCGCGTGATGGACGCCTCCGCGCTGGCGCTCTGCCGAGACAACAACCTGCCGATCGTCGTCTTCGACATGACCGTCGCCGGTACCATCTGCCGCATCGTCGAGGGCGAATCGGTGGGGACTCTGGTATCCTCAACCACGAACGACACGCACCGTTGAGCCATCGCTTCTGTGCCCCGCTTCGACCCTGAGCCAGGAAAGGATAGGACCTGCATGACAGCGGAAATCCTGAAGGACGCGGAGTCGCGGATGACCAAGGCGATGGACGCGCTGCACCACAACCTCGCCACGATCCGCACCGGCCGGGCGTCACCGGCGCTGCTGGACCGTATCCATGTCGACTACTATGGCGCATCGACGCCGCTCAACCAACTCGCGGGCATCTCCGCCCCCGAGCCGCGCCTGCTCGTGATCCAGCCGTGGGACCGCGGCAGCATCGGCCCGATCGAGAAGGCGATCCAGACCTCCGATCTCGGGCTGACGCCGAACAATGACGGCCAGATGATCCGCATCTCCATCCCGGCGCTCACCGAGGAGCGGCGCACGCAGCTCGTCAAGGTCGTTCACCAGACCGTGGAGGAGAGCAAGGTCGCCGTCCGCAACATCCGGCGGGATGCCGTCAGCCACCTGCGAAAGCAGCTGTCCGACAAGACGATCTCCGAGGATGACGAGCGGCGAGCCATCGAGGCGATCGACGCCATGAGCAGGAAATTCGTCGACCGGGCCGACGAGATCGGCAAGGAAAAGGAACAGGAAGTCCTCGTGGTCTAGGGATGACAGCACACCCAGCTCGCCCCGCGTCATCCGCGCCCGCACCGCTCGAGCACCCGATGCCCATCGACCCCACTCGCATCCCTCGGCACGTTGCCATCATCATGGATGGCAATGGGCGCTGGGCACGGCAGCGAGGGCTGGCGCGCATCGAAGGGCACGAGGCGGGGACGGAGAATATCCGGCGAATCACCCATGCCGCAGGGCAGCTCGGAATACGCTACCTGACTCTCTGGGCCTTCTCCGCCGAGAACTGGCGACGCCCCCGCGAGGAGGTCGAAGGCATCCTCAACATCCTCGGCCGGGCGATCGAGACCGAGACCGAGGAGCTCCACCGCCAGGGAGCGCAACTCCGGCACATCGGCGACCTCGGTTCGCTCTCCAGCGACCTCCAGCGGGCGATCGAGGGAGCGATCGAGCGTACGAAGCACAACGACAAGCTCGTGCTCACCCTTGCGTTCAACTACGGTGGCCGCCAGGAGCTGCTGCGGGCGGTGCAGGACATCGTCGCCTCCGGCGTCTCACCAGAGCATATCGACGAGTCGACGGTCGAGCGTCACCTCTACACCCATGACCTGCCGGATCCCGACCTGATCATCCGGACGTCCGGGGAATATCGGCTGAGCAATTTCCTCTGCTGGCAGGGCGCGTACTCCGAGCTCCACTTCTCCCCCACCCTTTGGCCAGACTTCAGCCCGAGCGATCTCGAAACCGCCGTGCGGGACTTCGCGCAGCGGGAGCGACGATTCGGCGCGATATCGAGCTCATCCACGACTGGCTGACGGGAGGGCGCCCTGCGTACCAGATTGGTTTCCTCACTCGGTGTGATCGCGGTCGGTGTGATATCAGCCGTTATCGGTGGGCCCGTGTTCGCGGCGGTGATGACCGCGATTGGGCTCGGTGTCTACTATGAAACGTCCCGGATCACACCGATGATCGGTCTGGGGTACCCGCTTGGCTGGCCCGGCTATGCCGTTATCTTTCTCGGCGCGTCCGTCTCGCTGCTCTCGCAGGAGCCATGGTCGTTCGCGCTGTTCGTATCAATGGCGGTGATCCTGCCTGCGGTGATGATCCTGCGCCTGCCGATCAGCAATGAAAGCTTCGCCTCGTGGATCGCCACGGCCGCGATGGGCGCCTACGTCGGCATCGCCGTCTACGCCGCTATCGCGCTCCGGCAGGAGATCGGTATCCTCGAGGTCGACTGGGCCAACGACCTCGGAGCCTGGTTCTCGCTCTCCGATGAGTCCCGCGCGCTCGGCATGGCCTGGACGGCAATCGCCATCATCGCCACCTGGCTGGGTGATACCTTCGCGCTCCTGGTCGGGCGGAGCATGGGTCGCACCCCGCTGATTCCGCACATCAGCCCCAGAAAGACGCTGGAAGGTGCGGTCGGCGGCATCCTCGGCGCCGTCATCGGCACGGTGGCCCTCACCCTGCTGTTCGGGATTCCGGACATCACCGGGGCTCAGGCCGTCATCATCGGCGTGGTGCTCTCGGTCGTCGGCGTGCTCGGCGACCTCACCGAGTCGTTCATCAAGCGCAGTGGTGGCGTGAAGGACAGCGGCACGCTCATCCCCGGCCACGGCGGGGTCTTCGATCGCGTGGACGCCATGCTGCCGATCTTCCTCGTGACTTGGGTGATCGTCCGCATCCTGCATTGATTTCGCTGCTGATGCACCACCCTGGCTGCCTGGAGACTATCACATGACCACACGGATCGCCCTGCTC
>DASYWL010000259.1:0-2589 GCA_035936055.1 Thermomicrobiales bacterium | reverse complement strand
GGTCAGTGGCGCCTGGGGCGAGGCCGACACCCCGGACCAGGAAGCGTTGCTGGGGCATGTTCTCTCCGAGGGCGGCTGGGACCGCGGCCGCCTCGGCGTCACCGGTGGCTCCTACGGCGGCTTCATGACCAACTGGCTGCTCGGACACACCGATCATTTCCGGACCGGCGTCACGGATCGCTCGATCTCGAACATGGCGAGCATGTACGGGACGGACGACATCGCGCTGGTCAGCCTCGATCCGGAGCTGGGCGCGCCGTGGGAGCACCACGAGCGCTACTGCGAGCTCTCGCCCATCCGCGCGGTCGCGAACATCACCGCGCCGCTGCTGATCGTCCACAGCGAGGAGGACTACCGCTGCCCGATAGAGCAGGCCGAGCAGCTCTTCATCGCGCTCAAGCGGCTCGGGCGGGAAGTCGAGTTCGTGCGGTACAAGGGCGAGCACCACGGGCTCTCGCGCAACGGCAAACCGAAGAACCGCGTCGATCGCCTGGAGCGCACCCTCGGCTGGTTCGAACGCCACCTGGCGGGGTAGTACCAAGGCCGCGAGATCACTCGGTGATCTCCATTCGTGTACAGGCCGGGACACGCCTCGCCCTGACGAGGGAGGGGACACGCGACCCTCCCATAGACGATCGCGGAGCATGCAATCGGATACCGTCGGACCGTCTGGCCCGGCTCTTGCGAACGTTCCTCCAGGTCCATCGCGATTAGACGATCGGAGGAACACCACATGAGCGACCACAACCACGAGTTTTCCGTCAGCGATGTCGAATACAATGTCATCACGACGCTGAGCAACCTGCTCCAGAGCGAGGAGGTGCTCATGAAGTACGCCACCGACGCCCAGGAGGCGGGCGACTCGGAACTGGAACAGATGTTCCACGACTTGCGCCGCCAGAATGGGGAGGTTGCCGAGCGGCTCTACCGGAAGCTCGGTCAGCTGGCGTCGCAGTCGTAGGCTGACGACAGCGCGGGGGCGACCGGCGGGTCGCCCCCGCATCCAACAGCACGAACAGCACGAGAGGCGCCCGTACCGTGAACATCACCGTCCGGTTTTTTGCCATGTTCCGTGAGCAGCTCGGCACCGGCGAGAGGACGATCGCCCTTCCGGCGGGCGCGACCGCCCGCGAGGGCTTCGACACTGCGCTCACCGATGCTCCGTCCCTGCAAAGGCTGGCCGACACAGTGATGCTGATGGTCAACCAGGAGTACGCCGACCCCGACCACGTGCTGCAGGATGGCGACGAGCTGGCGGTCATCCCGCCGGTGAGCGGCGGCGATCACGCGAAGCGTTTCGCCGTCACCGAGCAGGAGCTCGACCCGCGAGCCGTCGAGGCGCTGGTCGCTGGTCCCGGCGAGGGAGCGATCGTCACCTTCATCGGCACGGTGCGCAACCACGCGCGCGGCCGGACCGTGACGCTGCTGGAGTACGAGGCGTACGAAGCCGCGGCGGAGAAGATGCTGGCGCGGGTGGGAGCCGAGGCGTGTGAGCGGTGGCCGGACGTGACGATGGCGATCACGCACCGCACCGGCGCGCTGAAGCCCGGCGAGGCGAGCGTCGTCATCGGCTGCGCGTCGCCCCACCGGGATGCCGCCTACCAGGCGAGCACCTTCGCGATCTCGCGGATCAAGGAGATCGTGCCGATCTGGAAGAAGGAGCACTACGAGGACGGCTCCACCTGGGTGGGCAGCGAGACGGAGTACCAGCGCCTCACCGGTCGGCTGTAGAGACCCATGAGGTTGCCCTCCCTGCCGTCATCCCGAGTCGGAGCGCGATCTCTGCTGCGCAGATCGGCCCCTATCGCGTTGCCACGCAAAGCTCGACACGCCACTGAGCGAGAAGCGGTGCCAGCCGCGAGCGTCGCAATGGATGAGCACGCTATTCCCGCATATCGACAACCGATGCTGGTTCCACACCGCGTTGCCGCCCTGTGGACGGGTCTCGGGCATCCTTACGACACTGCTCAGGACAGGCTCGAACCGAGGCTACAGGAACGTGCCCTCGAGGGATCGCAGCAGGCCGTGATCCCTACGCCTGGGCTGAAGCCTCGGCGTTCGTGTTCAGGTGTGCGACAACGGCATCGAGTGCCTGGGTGATATCGGAAACCAGGTCCTCTGTATCCTCGATGCCGACGGAGAGCCGGATCACGCCGTCCTCGTCAAAGGGCCAGACGAGCGAGGCCACATCCCCGAGGCTGACCGCCTTCAGCGGAATCGCCAGGGCATCCAGGAAGATGTTGCGGGCGCGCCCATGCTCGACCAGCCGCACCGACACCATGCCGCTGAACCGGCCACCGGTCATCCTGGCGGCGAGTTCGTGACCCCGGTGCGACGGCAGCCCTGGATAGTGCACCGTCTCGACCGCCGGGTGCTCGGCCATGGCCTTCGCCACCGCCAAACCGTTCCCGCAGTGCCGTGCCATCCGCAGTGCGAGCGTCTTGACACCGTTGAGCAGGACCCAGCCGGACTGTGGTGACAGGATCCCGCCGAGCTGGGCCAGCCGGTTACGCATTGCCGCGATGATTGTGGCCTTGCCCGCGATCACACCCCCGATGACGTTGCTGTGCCCGGAGAGGTACTTGGTGG
>DASYWL010000258.1:0-3170 GCA_035936055.1 Thermomicrobiales bacterium | reverse complement strand
GAGTACTACATCGGAGTCGGCGGCTTCCCTGGCAACATCCAGGGCGAGATCCGCCCGGTCAACCCGGAGGAGGGGAACCCCTTCGAGGCGCCGCGCGAGCGGGACTACCCGTTCCGCCCACTGCGCGACAACGCCACGGACCTGACGTTCCGGGAGGGTGCCCTGGAGTTGGGGCTGAATCCCTTCCATGTGCCGACGGCGATCACCACCGAGCCGTACACCAATCCAGACGGCGTCTCACGCCCGGCCTGCAGCTACTGCACCTTCTGCACAGGGCATGGCTGCTGGAACCACTCCAAGAGCAGCACGCTCTCGGCGTTGCTGCCGACCGCCGAGGAAACCGGCAACTTCGAGCTGCGCACCAATGCCCACGTGCTGCGCATCAACCATCAGGACGGACGTGCCGTGAGCGTCGAGTACATCGACCTCGTCACGGGCGAGCATCACGTGCAGCCGGGCGACGTCTTCTATCTCGGCGCCTACACGTTCCAGAACGTGCGCCTGCTGCTCTTCTCGGGCATCACCGGGGACGGTCAGGTGGGCAAGTACTTCATCAACCGCTCGGGCCCGTCGGTGTCGGCGATCTTCGACGATCGCTACCTCAACGGCTACAACGGTCCTTCCGTGCAGCGCCAAGGGCTGGACGACTACAACGGCGAGAACAACGCCGAAGAGAAGATGCAGATGTCGGACGAGGATTTCTTCGTCCGGGGCGCGTTCATCGGCTCACCGAGCCAGCGGTTCCCGTTGGAGAGCTACCGGAGCCACCCACCTGAGGTGCCGGACTGGGGTCGCGAGTACAAGGAGTACTTCACCAAGTACCTGAACCGGTTCATCACTCTGCAGCTGCTGCTGGAGCCGCTCCCCTACGAGAGCAGCTACATCGACCTCGATCCGAACTACACCGATCGGTTCGGGGTGCCGGCTGCGCGCGTGCATCGCCAAGCCAAGCAGAACGAGATCCGGATGTCCCGCTACATCTTCCAGAAGGGGAAGGAAATCCTCGAGGCGGCGGGTGCCAGCCAGGTCTGGGGCCGGGAGACACCGAACGCGACCGCGACCATGACACATGACCTCGGTGGGCTGCGCATGGGCGACGATCCCTCCGCATCCGTGACCAACAGGTATGGCCAGATGTGGGAGGTGCCCAACATCCTCGTGGGTGGCGGCGCGGTGGCACCCACCATGTCTGGGCACAACCCGACGGAGACGATCTGGGCACTGGCCTACTGGACGGCCGACGCCGTGCTCCAGAACAAGATCGACCTGGAGGATTCCCAAGCCTTCAGCTAGGCTGCCTGAAGACTCGGTTTCGCATCGCGGGGGTGGACCACGTCCACTCCCGCGTTCTGCCATCTTTCCTATCTGCAATGGGAGCTTTATGAACGGAATGCCCCTCAACCTCGCCACACCTGCCGTCTCCGGGCCGCCTGACACCATGCCGGATATCTCCCGTTCGCTGCGTTGGCGGGACTGGAGCGATGGACGCATGGAGGCACGACAGCGTGGAGTGCCGATCCTCGCCTTTGCCGAGCCGCGGTGGTCGAACAGCGCCCAACGGTTGGCATATGTCCTCGAGCGGGACGACGAGCTGCAGGACGTGCTGCAGGCGCGGGTGGTGCCGGTCCTCGTCGACTGGACCGAGCGGCCCGACCTCGCTGCCCGGTGGCGGTGGGCAGCCGTGGTGCTCACCGGCACGAGCGGACCTCCGTTGACGATCCTGCTGACGCCAGATGGGGAGCCGATGCTCGTCTATCCCGGCATGCAGTACGAGGGGGACGACCTTCTGCCCTCGCTCGGGTCGCTAATCACGGCGACAGCCGACGCCTATGCCGAGAACGCCGCGGCGTTCGATGCCGAGGCGCGATCGCTCGGGCAAGCGGATGCGCGGAACGCGGGGGACGTTGCGGGCTTCCCGGCGTTCTGGGCAGGTCTCCAGCCCGACCTGGACATGGTTCGGGGCGGCCTGCACGAGTCGCCGCGTCATCCGCACCCGCAACTGCTCTGGACCGCGCTGGACCACGTCGTGTCTGTCGCAGCAAAGGAGGTTGTCGGCTGGGTGACCGCAACGTTGCGGCACATGGCCGACGGCGGGATCAACGATCACTTAGATCGCGGCTTCCACCGATGCTCGCGTGATGAGCGATGGGTAGTGCCACATTTCGAGAAGCCCGTCCCGCTGAACGCTCAGCTCACCGCCGTGTACGCGCGCGCCGGGCATGAGCTCGATCACCCCGAATTCACCGAGCTCGCGCAGGCGCTGGCCACCTTCTGCATGACGGCATTGCGAGAAAACGTGGACTGTGTGGGCAGTAACAGCCCATACTACACATGGACCTCTAAGGAGTTGCTGGACGGCTTGAACGTGGATGAAGTCCAGCCCATGAGTCTGCACTTCGGCATCGGGCCGAGCCCGCTGCGCCAGGTCGTGCACCATGCAGTCCCCGTTGAGCGACTGGATCAGTACAGTCGGGAGGACCTGGAGGTACTGCGGGCGCGAGTCGAGCGTGGCCGGAAGCACATGCTCACGCTCCGGCAACAGCGACCAGCGCCCGAGCTGGTGACCATGGGCGGTTGGAGCTGGCGGGCCGAGACGCTACGCTGGCTGTTTGTCGCGTCGGAGTGGCTGCCCGGTCTGGAACTGGGGCGCCTCCAGGAGTTGCTCGCCATCGCGCTCGACTCCGGCATGGACCCGCAGCGCGGCTACGTTCGGGCAGATGGTAACGCTTGGCTCGAGGATCAGGCGGCACTACTGGGTGCGATGGTCGCCGCCGGCAGAAAGGTCAACCACGACGAGTGGCACCAGCGCGCACGAGCGCTGGCTGACGCTGTGGTGCAGGCGTATCGCGTTGAGGACGGCTGGTGCGACCGGGCGGGGGACGACGTGACCAGCAAGGCGATCGTCGATGATATCTTGCCTGCTCCCATCGCGACGCTGACCGCATCGCTCGTAGCGCTCGATGCACCTGATAATCGATACACCACTATTGCCCGGACTCAGGCCTCGCCGTACCGCTCGGCAGCGTCGATGGTCGGTCCTCGCGGCGCCGCCTTCTGGCGATCCTGGGCAACGACGGCGCTCTAGCCCTTGCAGAGACCGACGGTGGCGAGCTGCAGGAGATTCTGGGGTTTCACTCAGAGTTGATTGTCGGCTGGCTGATATCACCGGG
>DASYWL010000257.1:0-5957 GCA_035936055.1 Thermomicrobiales bacterium | reverse complement strand
GCCGATCTTCTCGGGGTAGATGGAGCGAACCAGCTGCTGCGTGATCGTGGACGCGCCGGATGACCCGGTGCCACTCACGTTGATGACCGCGGCGCGGGCGATGCCGGCCGGCTCGATGCCGGGATTGGTCCAGAAGGTCGCATCCTCGGCGGCAACCGTGGCGTCGACGAGGTAGGGCGAAACCTGGTCGAGCGAGACGAAGGTGCGCCATCCGTAGTCCGGGTTGTCGACCTCCTGCAGCAAGGTACCGTTGCGGTCGTAGATGCGTGTGGTCTGGAAGGTCTCGACTGCGATCTCGGCGGCGTTCGGCAGCTCGCCGTTGACTTGGCGGTAGGCAGCGACGGTGCCGGTGACACCGAGGACCGAGGTGATGACCGTGATCACCACGAAGGCGAGTACGGAGAAGAGCCCGAGCGCGCCCAGCGCGATCGCGATGCGTGGGGCCCACGCCGCGCCCTTCTTGCCATTGCCGTTCCGACCGCTGCTGTGACGCAGGAGGTTGGGCGGCAGCTTGCGGTGATGCTGCCCGCGGCGGCTGTTGCCATACCGTGAGAGGCGTCGCCGGGCGGCGGCGTGTCGCTGGTTGGATCGGCTGATGCGTCCGTTCGCCATGTATCCTCCGGGCGATATCGGGCAGTGCAGGTGTGAGGAAGGTGGCACGCAGGTGCCGGGTGTCATGTCTGGATGCACGCGGAATCCCGGAGGTTCCGAGCATACACCCTCGAATGGTACCAGAGCGACCGGTGCCGCTTGGTGGCGTGGTAGGGTCATCGCGGTGTGCAACCACCCGCTGAGATCATAAGTGCCTGTAGCGATACCGAGGAGATGCAATGGCTGACGACAGGACACGCGACCGCGTTGAGGGCGTGGTGCCCGGGCGGGGATTCCCACAGACCCCGCACGAGCTGCCAATCGACCGCATCCGGGTCGACGCGCTGCTCGACCGCGTGCGGCAGGGCGCGCGCATCTCCCTCATCGACGAGTTTCTGAACTGCGTGGACTGGCGTGGCGCGTTCGCGGGCAACGACGGCAAGCCGCTCGACACCGAGGAGGTGCTGCGCTTGATGGCCTACTACCGGGAGAAGTTCGCCGACATTGGCCCCATCTATCTCGCCGAGCTGCTCTCGACCGAGTTCATGACCGAGCTGCGCGCGCAGGGCGATATTCAGTTCTCTGAGCGGCTGCTGGAGATCGGCCGCAATGAGCCGGAGCTGTGGAAGGAGATTCGTCTCTTCTTCCGCCGCAAGGAATTCGCGACGGCATTGCTCGTCCACGCCGAGATGGAGGAATCGGACAAGATCGAGCCGACCTGGGAGGGCGCGGAACCGAACGCGTAGCTCGGTGCCGGTCCTGCGGCGTTGTGCTCCGTGCCCGACAGCGCTGAGCTTGCCGAGAACGGAGGGGACTATTTCACCAGATCGAGCGCCTCGACGATGACCACGGGCTTTCCATCGAACTCGGCGAACTGCTCGTCGTCGAGGTCAAGCCCGAGTTGCTCCTCGATCTCGACCTGGTCGAACATCTGCACGGTCCCCCGGATGTAGGCCGTTGGCTCGACGAAGATGTTGTCACGTTCCTCGGCACTGATTGCGAGCACCATCGCGTCTCCGAACAGGAAGGCGTGCGGGTTGATCACCCGCTCGACCTCCCCGCTGACAGTCACGGTCTCGCCGACGTAGGCCTCGGTGTTCTCGACGATGTCGCTGATGTCCGTGCCGACGTCGAACCCGGCCGACGGGCCCTGCCGCTCGGTGTCACCCGGCCCGAGATTCGGCGGGTTGACCTCGATCTCCTGGGCTACGATCACCGCCTCGCCGTCGTAGTCGAGCTCCTCGTCGTCCAGGGCAACACCGACCTCCTCCGCGATTGCCTCGCGGTCGAACGGTCGCAAGATGCCGGTGACGAGCAGCGCGATGTCGTCCGGCTCGTCGCCGACCTCGGCCTCCAGCAGCGCCGGAAGGTCCCCGGCGCTGACGACCAGCACCGTGTCGCCGACGATGATCTGGTCGCTACCGATCGTGATCGCGTGGGGCGACACGACTTCCTGCACCCCGCCGCTGACGGAGACCGTATGTCCGTACATCGCGTCCGGGTTGTCCGAGACCTCGCTGAGGTTCACGCCGGATTCGTCACCGACTGATTGCGCGTCGTCGGCCAGCCCGAACCAGCCCAGGACCGTGTCGGTTCCGGCGATCAGCCAGACCAGCGCGAGGGCGACGATGATGAGACCGATGGCACCCGCGATCCACACGAGCGGGTTCGCCCCGCGATGTCGGCGGCGATCATTGATGCTGGTGTTTGCGTGCATGTCCTGCCCTCTGGCCATCATAAATCATGAAACGACCGGGGAAGGCGGCGCTCCCCCGGCACGACGCGGATTGGAACACGATACGTGCCAGTACACTCTTCAACCGCCGTCCGTCACACCTCGACTCACTCGGTGGTGAACCGCGCCGACGCCTGGCGACCATCTGGGCATGGCCGAGCGCTGACCACTGGTGCCCAAGCCGAAAACCGGACCCCCACGTCTCGCGTGGGGGTCGCATGGCTGCTGGAGTGCCGTTCGGGTTCGATCGCTACGCCAGGGCACGCTCGATGGCGCGACGGACGAGGTTGCGGGTGACCCGCGCCCGGTAATCGGCCGGGGCATGTTTGTCCTCCAGCATCTCCACTCCCTCCGTCGTTGACGCCGCGGCCGCCTTGATTGCCGCTGGGTCGGGAGAGGTGCCTCGGAGGGCATCTTCGACGCTGGTTGCTCGCCAAGCTGTATCGCTGGCGCCGGTGATGCCGACACGGATGTCGCCGATCGTGCCGTCGTCGCCGCGGCTCACCACCGCGGCCACCCCGACCGTCGCGTAGCCAGATGCCGGGTTCGCGAGCTTCTCGTAGGCGCTGTTGGTGCCGGAGGCCGGCAGGGGCACGCGCACCCCGGTGAGCAGTTCGTCCGGCGCGAGCGCGGTGGTCAGGAACCCCTGGAAGAACTCGCCGATGGGGATCTCCCGCTCGCCGTTCGACCCAGTGGCGAGCACCGTCACGTCGAGTACGAGCATGCCGGCCGGGTAGTCGGCGGCAGGATCGGCATGCGCCACGACGCCACCGATCGTGCCGAGATTGCGCACCTGCTGGTCGCCGATGACGTTCGCCATCTCGGCGAACAGCGGCACGCGCGCTGCCAGCTCGGCGTTGGTGGCGAGTTCCCGATGGGTGACGAGCGCGCCGATCGTCACGACGTCCTCGCCGAACGTGATCTGCCTGAGCTCTTCGAGTCCCGAGATGTCGATGAGGTGCTCGGGCTGGGCCAGCCGCAACTTCATGATGGGGAGCAAGCTGTGCCCGCCGGCCAGCAACTTGCCGGTGTCGGCGTGCTCCTGCAGCAGCGAGAGCGCCTCGCTCACCGATGTCGCGCGGTGGTAGGTGAATGGTGCCGGGTACATGGTCAGCCCTCCGCCTTTGTGCCCGCGACGGCCAGGTCATCCGCGCCCAGTCGCTCGGAGGCGACCTGCACGGCCTTGACGATGCTGTTGTAGCCGGTACAGCGGCAGATATTGCCCTCGATCGCATGACGGATCTGCCCCTCGTCCGGGTGCGGGGTATCGCTCAGCAGCGCCAGAGTGGAGAGGATCATGCCCGGGGTGCAGTAGCCGCACTGCACCCCGTGCTCCTCCCAAAAGGCCTCCTGCAGCGGGTGGAGGTTGTGCTCGGACTCTGCGAGCGCCTCGATGGTCGTCACCTCGCGGCCCTCGGCCTGCGCGGCAAGCACCATGCAACTCTTCACGGCCCTGCCGTCCATCAGCACGGTACAGGCGCCACACTGGCCGGTTTCGCAGCCGGTGTGCGTGCCAGTGAGATTGAGATTCTCACGAAGCATGTGCACCAGCAGGGTCCGGGGTTCCACATCAATAGTCTGTTCCGTCCCGTTGACCTTCGTAGAGACGGAGATGGTCTCGGATGACACGTACGTAGCTCCTCATGTGAGTGGCGGCAGGCTGTCCGGCGTGCCGGACAAACCTCAGGCCTGCTGCGTGGCCGTTGCCCTGGATTCCAGACAGTCGAAGAATTGCCCGACGATGGTCGTGGCGGCCGGCTTGATGACGCGGCTGCCGATGCGAGCGAGCGTGCCGCGCACGTTAGCGTCGCCGCTCCAGTGCACAATCGTGCCGTCGCCGTCCTCGGTGAGCTCCAGCGACCCCTCGCCCGAGACCTGGCCCTGCGGGCCGCGGCCCTCGACCAGCATCTTGTAGCTGCTGGGCTCCTGCTTGTCGCTGATCTTCACCTTGCCGGTGAAGGTGCCGCGGATCATGCCGATCCCGATCTTCATCGTCGCACTGTACTCGTCCTCGCCGACTTGCTCGAGCTTCTCGCAACCCGGCAGGCATGCCTGCAGCGTGTCGGGGTCGAGCAGAAAATCGTAGACGCGCTCCCTCGGGGCCGAGAAGCGGTGCTCGCCGGATAGTTCCATGGTTCCCTTCCTGGTTTCGTGCGGACGGCACGCGACCGCTGTATCGGTCGAGATGCCGTGGCCCTAACTGCGCAGCATGGTCGCACAAACGGTGCCGAACCGCTACGCCTCCCGAGTGACCTCAAGCCCGCAATCGGCGAGGATTGCCGCGATCTGGCGGTGGTGGTCGCGGGTCAGCTCGGTGTGCGGGTACATGGTGAGAGGGTGGTCGATGTGTCCCTGCAGCCAGATCGCGGCCTTGAACGCGCCATGGGCAGCTGCCGACATGCCATAGTCACCGTGCATCGCCACGGCGCTGATTCCCGAGAGCCGGTACAGGCGCTCCTGCTCAGCGCGTGCGGCGACGCAGTTGCCAGTGACGCAGGCGTCGTAGAGGCGGACGTAGCCGGCGGGGTCGACATTGCCGAGACCCGGCACGAGACCGTCCGCGCCCATGAACATCGCGTTGTCGGCAGTCAGTTCCGAACCCGTGAAGATCCGGAAGTCCTGGTTCTGGGTGTTGTCGAGGATCACCCCACGGAAGTTGGCGTCCTGCCCGCTGCTGTCCTTGAGTCCCATGATCGTGCCGTCGTCAGCGAGCGCCTTCAGCACTGGACGCTGAAGCTTGACGTGGGTCGCCGAAGGGATGTCGTAGGCGAGGATCGGCAGCCCGACTGCCTCGTGGACCATCCGGTAGTGCCGGATGATCTCTTGTTGAGCGGGATTGATGTAGAACGGTGGACAGACCACGATACCGTCGGCGCCGAGCGTGCGTGCCCGGGTGCCGCGATCGATCACGCGTGCGGTGGTGAGGTCGATGCACCCGGCGATGACCGGGATGCGGCCGCTGACGTGCTCGACGGCAGTGCCGATCACTGCATCCTGCATGGCGTTGGGCAGCAGGGGGGCCTCGCTGGTCGAGCCGAGCACGAAGATCCCATGGATACCGGCGCCGACCTGGCGGTCGATCAATCGACGGAAGCTGGCGACATCCAACGTGCGCTCCGGAGTGAGGGGCGTGCTGATCGGCGGGATGACGCCGTACAGCGCCGAGGGTTCGAGTGACATGAGTGCCCTTTCTGATAGTGGTCGGGAGGTCGACACCGGTG
Source organism: Thermomicrobiales bacterium (assembly GCA_035936055.1). GTDB lineage: Bacteria > Chloroflexota > Chloroflexia > Thermomicrobiales > UBA6265 > JACCVC01. Next base: position 410 of record DASYWL010000257.1, on the reverse strand, counting down.
CCGGCGCGCGCTGCGTATATGCGAAGCACGCCCAGGCACTGTGCCATGTCCGTCTCGGGTTGTCGCCACTGCCAGGCGCTCCACAGGGTCGATCATGATGGCGATCCTGTCTGATACTTCCCCACGAGGGGGAAACCCGGAGGGGCATCATGGCCAAGTCGACCGTACCGCCACAATCCACCACAGCTGGCGGCCAGCCCGCCGACAACCGAGCCATCATGCGCGCCAACAAGACGCGTATCATCGGCGCGCAGGCGCTCCAGAACGCCGGCGACCAGGTGGTCAAGGCCTCCACCGTGCTCACCTGGCTGCTGGCGGCACTCGGCGCGCCGACGTGGACCATCGGCCTGCTCGTGCCAGTCCGCGAATCGGGCTCGATGCTGCCGCAGGCCGCCCTGACGCCGTGGGTG
>DASYWL010000256.1:0-10384 GCA_035936055.1 Thermomicrobiales bacterium | reverse complement strand
GCGGACCATCGACCAGCTCCGGCAAGGGGAGATGGCCATCATCGATCCCACGGCCGACCCGATCGTCACTCCGGACGGCCTCGCCTACCTGCTCACCATCGATCGACCGCAGCACCGCTGACCGGAAGCCACCCGTGACAGATCAGGGGAGCTTCCTGATCGCTCTACCGCTTGCGGGTGCGGGGATCCAGGGCATCGCGGAGGGCGTCACCGATGAGGTTGATCGCCAGCACCGTGATGAAGAGGAAGATGCCCGGGAAGACGGATGCCCACCAGGCCTGCTGCAGCCTTGCCTGCCCTGCGCTGACCATGCCGCCCCACGTCGGGACGTCCTGTGGCACGCCCGCGCCGAGAAACGACAACGAGGCTTCGGCGAGGATGGCGAACGCGACGACGAATGTCGCCTGCACGATCAGCGGCGAGAGCGAGTTCCGCAGGATGTACTTCCACATGATCAACCAGTCGCCCATGCCGATCACACGGGCCGACTCGACGTAGAGCTCGCGACTGTTCATCAGGGTCGTGCCACGCACGAGTCGGACGATGTTGGGGGCGTAGACGAACGACAGCGCGAGGATGACGTTCTCGATCGCTGCGCCGAACGCCGCCATGATCGCGATGGCCAGCAGGATGCTGGGAAACGCCTCAAGGCCGTCCATGACACGCATCAACGGTGTGTCGACGCGCGGGTAGTAGCCCGCCACGAGGCCCAGCGCGGCGCCGATCGCGGTCGCTCCGATCATCACGGCGATTCCGACGAGCAGCGAGATTCGCGCGCCATACACGACGCGGCTGTAGATATCGCGGCCGAGGTCATCCGTCCCGAACCAGTAGGTACCGGACGGCTCGCTGAGGCGGTCGGCAGGGTTGACGTAGTTTGGATCGAATGGCGCAATCATTGGTGCGAAGATCGCTCCGAGCACAATGACGAGCAGGACGATCGCGCTGACAACTGCCGCCGGGTTCTCCGCCACCAGACGGACCCAGTAGTACTTGGAGTTGGGCGAGATCGCCGAGAACCAGAATCGCCGTCCACGCCGTGTTCCACCGGCACTGCCGGCCAGCTCCGCCCTACTCGTCACCATACCGGATCCTCGGATCGATGAAGACGTAGAGAATATCGATCATCAGCATCACCAGCACCTCGATGACCGCCACGACGAGCACCGCCGCCTGGACAACCGGAAAATCGCGACGGACGACGCTCTGGACCAGTAGCCGTCCCATACCGGGGATGTTGAACACCGTCTCGATCACGACCGCGCCGCCCAGCATGTTGGCGAGCAGGATGCCGATGACGGTCATCGCCGGGATCATCGCGTTGCGCAGGGCATGCCCGGTCACCACCCGCTGCTCGCGCAGTCCCTTCGCGTAGGCGGTGCGGATGTACTCCTGGTTGAGCACGTCGAGCATCGTAGAGCGAACGATACGTGCCAACAGACCGGCACCGGAGAACCCGAGCGCGATCGACGGCATGATCATGTAGCGAAAATGCTCCCAGAACCCCTCAGCGACATCGGCATACCCACCTGACGGCAGCCAGCCGAGCCGGACCGCGAAGAAGAGCATGAGCAGGATGCCGAAGAAGAAGCTCGGGATAGCTGCGCCGCTGATCGACGTCACCATCAGCAGTCGGTCGATCAGCGAGTTCGGCCGCATTGCCGCAATGACACCGGAGGGAATCGCCAGCAGGATCGCGAACGTCAGCGAGTAGAGCGTAAGCAGCCCTGTCGGCTCGGCACGCTCGAGCAACGCCTCGGTCACCGGTATACCCATGAAGAGCGACTCACCGAAGTCGAGGCGAACGACCCCCGCGACCCATTCGACGAACTGGACCGGGATCGGCTCGTTGAGGCCGAGTTGCTCCCGCAGCGCCTCCTTCTGCTCGATCGTCGCCTCGCGCCCGAGCATCGCTGCCGTCGGATCGCCCGGTGTCAGGTGCACCAGGCTGAAGACGACCACCCCGACGATCAGGAGAACCGGCACGAGGAGGAGCAGGCGACGCAAGATATAAGCGGTCACGCGGAGTCTCCCGACGCGTACAAGATCAGTGTTCGCTAGCCAATGCGCCGGTCACGTACGACATGCCGTACGTGACCGGCTCGTACACCTCGAACATCGGCACATCACGGCGAGGGGCACGGCTGGAAACACCGCGCCCCTCAGGCATCAGTCCTGCGCGAGCCAGGCGTTCGCGAACTCCGGCTCGATCTCGAAGTGCATCTCGTTCAACAGCCCCCTGACGTCGAATGCCAGGGCGGCCACGCCGAACTGATTCGTGATCTTGATGGCTGGCACCTGCTCGTAGAAGAGCTGCTGGAAGTTCTCAAAGGCCGCGAAGCGCTCTTCGCCGTCCTGCAGAGTCTGCAGCTGCTCCATCAAAGTGGTCTTCTCGTCCGTGCACCACTTGCCTGTGGCGGTGCAGCTCGCGAACGCCGCGATGAGAACCGGATCGGGCCGGAAGACATACGAGTCAGTCGTCATCTCCCACCGGTCGTCATTTTCGAGATGCTCATCGAGCGTCGCCTCGTCGAAGACCTCCAGCTCAACAGTGAACCCACCCTCCTCGAGCTGTTGCTGAGCGACGATGGCGGCGTTGTAGTCACCGAGATCCTCCTGCGTGGTCAGGATCCGGACAGGCTTGCCGTCGTACCCCGCCTCATTGAGGAGCTGCTGGCATTTTTCAGGGTCACCCTGGTCGTAGTGCTCTCGACCGACGTCCGAGTTCCAGATGGTCTGCGGCAGCATAATGCCAGGGCCAGGCTCGAAGTACCCTGCACCATGTGACGCCTGTGCGAGCTCCTCCACAGAAATCGCCGCCTGTGCAGCCCGGCGGATTGTCACATCGCTCGTGAGACCACCCACCGTGTTCATGATGATGACGCCGTAACTGCGCGGGGGCAGGATCTCGATGGTCACGTTGGGATCGCTCCCGATGACCTCGATCTGGTCCGGGATGATCTCCTCCAGATAGTGGTACTCCCCAGACTGCAGGCCAGCCAGGCGGGCTGCCTCGTCCGGCACCGGAATGAACTCGAGCTCGTCGAGGTATGCAGGCTTGGCTCCCGCGTAACCGCTGTGCTCGCGATCCACGCTGGCATAATCGTCGAAGCGCTCCAGCAGGGTGAATCGGTCTGCCTGCATCTCGACGAACTGATACGGACCGGTGCCAATGTAGCTCTCGTGCGGCAACGGATCCGAGCCGGCGCCTTCCAGTACCGATGCCGGATGGATCGAGAGTCCCTGGGACTGCCTCGCCAGCATGCTGGGCAGCGCCACCAGCGGACTCGTCAGGACGATCTCGACGGTGTAGTCATCAACAGTGGTGATCGACTCGAGGTACGGCTGGATCGCGAGACCAAGACTGCTCACCGGCATCCAGCGTTCGAACGAGGCGACGACATCGGCGGCCTTCATCTCCTCACCGTTGTGGAAGAGCACACCCTGGCGGAGCGGGATCGTGCTGGTCAGGCCATCTTCGCTCGTCTCGATACCCTCGGCGAGCATCGGCACGGTGGAGTAGTCGGCGTCGAACGTGAAGAGCGCCTCGTACATGTTCCAGGCGATGAGCGTCACGGTGCGGTTGTTGAAGATGTGCATGTCAAGACCGGCCGGTTGCCCAGTGGAGGCGATCCGCAATCGTCCACCGCGCTGCGGCTCGGGGTCCTGTCGAGCGAATTGAGAAGATCGCCTGCTCGCAACAGCGGGACTCACTATGCCGGCTGCAGCCATTCCGGCTGCACCGGCCATGCCTGCCTGCACTGCCCGGCGGCGGTTCATGCGACGCGACTGGATGCGTTTCAGCGTTGGGTTCGTCTTGCGCGTGCTCATGGTGCCTCCTGCTCGTGAGCTGGTGTCGTTTGAGAAATCTTCGGCAATACGCGACGATACGGTCTCTGCTCTGCTCGGTACACCCTCCCTACGACTGGCCGACCGCCCGCTGGCGTGTGGCCATCTCCTCATCGATGCCTCGCGCCCACTCGCGCTTGAGCGGGTCGCGGACATCGACCGCCAGTGTGCCGACCCGCTCGATGGTCATCTCGGCGTGGTCCCCATCCTGCAGGGCACCAAGCCCCTGGTGCTGGGTGCCACAGAGAATCACGTCTCCCGGCACCAGCGTCATGTACGAGCTGATGAAGGCCAGTACCTCCACCACGCTGTATTCCATGTCGGCGGTCGTGTAGTTCTGGCGTTCCTCGCCGTTGACCGTGAGTGTCACCCGCAGGTTCTGCGGGTCGGGGACCTCATCTGTCGTCACGACCGCTGGCCCGAGCGGCGTGAAGGTATCGAACGACTTGCCGATGCGGCTCGGGCCGACGCGACCGATGCCGCGAGCGGAGACGTCCATCGCGCAGGTGTAACCGGCAACGGCATCGAGGGTCGACGCGTCGGCCGGCAGGTCCTTCGCGCGCTGGCCGATCACCAGCGCCAGTTCAGCTTCATGGTGGAAGATGTCGGCGGGATGTCTGGGCAGCACTACAGTGCTGTCGGGCCCCGTCACGGAGTCCGGGCTCTCCAGGAACATGTCCTGGGGCTGGCGTTCACGATCCCATCCCTCGCGGTAGTTTCCGAACGCCGCGATCAACTTCGGTGGACGAGGTACCGGGGCCTGCAACGCGGGAACCGCTTCGGCCGATCCGCTGTGTGCCACACCTTCGATCCGGTGGCGACGATCCTTCAGTGCCGCCATCACCCGAGGCATGCGGTCGGCGGCGGTGCGATACCGGATGTCGTCGAAGGCGGCGGAGACATCGACCATACCACCTTCCGTCAGGACCCCGATGCGATCGTCTTGTGTCAGCACGAGTCTCATGAGCCAGAACCTCCGGTCGGGGTCGCATCCGGATGCACAGCCGAGGCTTTCACCCGCTCCGCCGTCTCCCTGTCGACCCCCCGCTGCCAAGCGCGACTGTGCTCGTCCTTCACGTGCAGCGTGAACGAGCCGATCCCTTCGACCGTGGTCGTCACGGCGTCACCGTGCTGCATGGAGCCGAGCCCCTGGTGGTTCGTGCCGCAGCAGATGACATCGCCGGGGTGCAGCTTGGTGATCGAGGAGATGTAGGTCATGAGTTCCCTGATCGGCCGCTCCATGTCACTTGTGGAATAATCCTGTCGGCGCTCACCGTCGACGTCGACAGTGATGTGCAGGTTCTGCGGATCCGGCAGCTCGTCCTTCGTCACGATCCACGGACCGAATCCGCCGAAGGTATCGAACGACTTTCCAAGGAAGCTGTTGATGCCGGAGCGCCCGAGCCCACGCGCTGAGACGTCGTTGAACGCCACGTAGCCGAACACGGCATCCATCGCCTCATCGTCGGAGAGGTCCTTCGCCTCGCGGCCAATCACCACGGCGATCTCCGCTTCGTGGTGGAAGATGTCGGCCTGATGCGGCGGCAGGACCACCGTGTCGCCGTCCCCGACGATGCTCTCCGGTGACTTGAAGAAGAGGTCGATCCTCTGAAGCGGTCGATCGGTCCCCTCGCGATAGTTGCCCATCAGGCAGATGATCTTGCCCGGGCGCGCAAAGGGCGCATCGAGCTTCGCATTGCTCAGCGGTGTGCCACCACCCGCTTCGGTGCGGCGCTCCAGCTCAGGGCGGAGTTCGTCGAAGTGGACGATGAGGTCGGGCAAGTAATGCTCAGGTCCCGGGGGATCGTACTGTTCGAGCAGGTCCCCGATTTCGACGATCGTATCGTCGGACGCAACAACGCCGGGCTTTCCGCCGTCGAACGCTGCAATACGCATCACGCCTCCTCTCGCTCCTCGCCTCGGCGAGCAGATCAGTTGTGCAAGTGGCGAGATAGTCACACAACGCCGATTCGCTGTCAACAGGGTTTCGCTATCGAGCGCTGGAACACGCCAAACTCCGCAGCATGCCCTATACTTGCCGACAACGCGGCCGGGGTGCTCTCGCGAGGGAGCTGAGATGAGACCCGCCGAACCTGATCCGGATCATACCGGCGCAAGGGAGCCCGCATGCAGACCCCAACCCCCTCTTCCACCTCTCGTGCGTTGCGCGAGCACCAGCCCCTGGTGCAGTGCATCACCAACTATGTTTCCATCGACATCGCCGCGAACGTGTTGAATATCTCCGATGCGTCTTCCGCAGTGGTGCACGGCGCCCGTGAAGCCGGCGAGTTCGCCAACATCGCGTCCGCCGTGGTCGTCAACATCGGCACTCCCTCGCCGCCATGGGGCGATGGCATGCTGGCCGCCGTTGCCGCCGCCGGGGAGCGGGCGGGCGAGCGTGCCGAGGGGGCGGGATCGCTGCGCTGGCGGCTGCTCGACGCACTGTCCACGCTCCCACCGGAGGCGTGCGCTTGACACGTAGAGAGCCGGTGAGCCTCGATCTGCGCGTCTATCTGGTCACCGGCGAGGCCACCTCTGCCACCGCAGTCGAGACAATCATCTCCGCAGCCGCTTCCGGTGGGGTTACAGCGGTGCAGTTGCGCGACAAGGATGGGAGCACAACCGCACGGACATCCGCCGCGCGACAACTGGCGTCGGTGCTGGAGCCGTTGGCGGTGCCGTTGTTGCTGAACGACGACGTCGAAGCAGCTCGGATGGCCGGGGTTGCCGGCGTTCACGTGGGCCCTGATGATCTGCACCCGACACAGGCCCGAGCGATCCTGGGACCGGACGCGGTGATCGGCTGGTCGGTCCACCACATCCGACAGCTCTCCGACACGGAAGCCGTTGATGCCTGCGACTATCTGGCTGCGGGCCCGGTCTGGCCCACCCTGACCAAGCGTGACACGGCCCCGCCGCTGGGTCTCGACGGGGTGCGCGCCTTGCGCGCGGCAATGCCTCGTCGGCTTCCGCTGATCGGTATCGGCGGCATCACAGCCGAGAATGCGGGGGATCTCATCCGGGCGGGCGCCGACGGTATCGCGGTCGTGTCCGCGATTTGGAGCGCGCCCAATCCCGCTCATGCCACCCAAAGGCTGCGCGAAATCGTCGATACCGCCCTCGCCGAAAGGAATCGCCGATGAGCACCAACCAGGCATCCGACCCCGTGCCCGTCATGCTGACCGTGGCGGGATCGGACCCCTCCGGAGGCGCTGGCGTCCAGGCCGACCTCAAGACCGCCACAACATTGGGCGTCTATGGTGGTGCGGTCATCACCTCGCTCACTGCCCAGAACACCACAGGGGTCAGCGGGGTCTTGCCCGTCTCCGCATCGTTCGTCGTGGAGCAGTATGTCTCGGTCGTCACCGACTTGAACGTGAGCGCGGTGAAGATCGGGATGCTCGGCACTGCCGACGTTGCCCAGGCACTGGCCGAGGCACTCCGTCAGCATCCGGTGCCGGCAGTGGTCCTCGACCCGGTCATGGTGGCCACCTCCGGGGACCGCCTGGTCCCCGATGATACGGTCGATGCCATTCGCCAGCACCTGCTGCCCCTTGCGACGCTGATCACGCCCAACCTCCCCGAAGCCGCCGCGCTTCTCGAGAGGGAGCTCTCGCACGACGAGAAAGCGATGGCAGCCGCGGCGCTGGCGCTCCAGGAGGCCGGGGCGAATGCCGTGCTGGTCAAGGGCGGCCATCTTGCCGGGGACACCAGCAACGACGTGCTCGCCGACTCCGACGGGCTGACCTGGTTCCGCTCGCATCGCATCGAGACTGCGAACACGCACGGCACGGGGTGCACGCTCTCGACAGCGATCGCCAGCTTCCTGACCTATCCCTTGCCGCTTCGCGACGCGGTCCGGCACGCCAAGAACTACCTCACCGAAGCGCTTGAGGCCGGATCACGCCAGCGCCTCGGCTCGGGTCGTGGCCCGGTCGATCATCTCTGGCAGCTCAGGACCACGTCCGGCATCCCGAGCAATGGCCGATACCTGCAACAGGCTGCGCCGCACCGCCCGGTGTTTTGAGCACACACCGGGCGGAAGATCATTGCCTCGCGCGTTATGCTACCCGCTGCGCTTGAGCCGGCCGGTCCGCTTGGCGAACATCTCGCCCGCGTGGAAGAGCCAGAGGCCCAGCGGCGGGAAGATGGCGCCCATGATCAGCAGCGGCCAGACGTTGTCCCACTGGCTGGCGAACGAGGTGCCGTCCAGCAGCATCTCGCGGATGCCGTCCAGCGCGTAGGTGACTGGCGAGATCACCGCGAGCGGCTGCAGCCATCCCGGCAGGACACCCACCTCGTAGTAGATGCCCGAGACGAGTAGCAACACCGCCGTGACGATGCTCGTTACCTGCTGGCCCTTCTCCGGCGAGAGCAGCGGCATGACAGCAGCCACCATACCGAAACCGACCAGGGAGATACTGCAGATCGCCAGCATGCCCAGCGCGCCGAGGTAGTTTGCTTCTCCCAAGCTCATGTCGAAGAAGAGCGAGATGACGCCCAGCATGATGATCATGCGGACGATCCCGTAGACGACCGCGTAGAGCCCCATGCCGATCAGCTGCGCCGCGCGGCTCGCCGGCGACATGAACGTGTACTCGATGGTGCCTTCCCACCGCTCCCAGCTCACAGTCTCCGACAGCAGGTCGAAGATCATCGAGAGGTAGCTCCAGATCAGCGTGCCGATCAGGAGGTAGGTGGTGATTCGGTTCGTATCCGCTAGGGTTTCGCCGAAGCCGACACCAATGAACCCGATCGTCAGGGCGTTCATCACCGAGTAGACCAGCCAGACGAGCTCCCACATGAAGTAGCGCTTCGTCAGGAAGTAGTTGCGCTGTACGTAGCCCCAGATCGCGATTGCCTCGCGCTTCCAATGAGGCTTCGGGTGCAACACGGGTGCGAGTTGCATCGATCAGGCTCCTTGCGCAATCGGCTCGTCATCGAGCGTGTCCGCGAACTCGGCCTCCTCCAGCGTCGACCCGGTCGCCGCCATGAAGACCTCCTCAAGGGACGGCAGCACGCCGTCCTTCTGGTAGTGCTGCTTGAGCCCCTGCACCGTGTCAATTGCCACCAGCTCGCCGTTGAGCAGGATGCCGATGCGGTCGCAGAGCTGCTCAGCCTCGTCCATGTCGTGGGTGCAGAGCAGGATCGAGGCGTCATGGTCCGCCCGGATGCGCTGGACCAGCGCCTGCACATCCTTCTTGCTGCGCGGGTCGAGACCCGTCGTCGGCTCGTCGAGCAGCATCAGCACCGGGCTGGTGAGCAGCGCCCGTGCCAGCGCGATCTTCTGCTGCATGCCGCGAGAGAGATGCTCCATTGGGTCGTTGATGCGCTTGTAGTCGAATCCGACACCCTCCAGGATCTCCCGGATGCGTGGGCGACTTTCGGCATCGGAGACGCCGTAGAGCTTCGCGCCGAAGAGCAGATTCTCCAGCGACGACATCTTCTTGAAGAAGCTCGCCTCGACGCTCACGCGGTTCATGTACCGCTGAACCGTCTTGGCCTCCTTCACGGCGTCATGACCGAAGATCCGGACCGACCCGGTGTCCTGGGTAGTCAGCGTCGAGATCACGCGCACCAGCGTGCTCTTGCCCGATCCGTTCGGCCCGAGAATGCCGACGCACTCACCACGTCGCAGCTCAAGCGAGACGCCGTTCAGCGCGTGGGCATACTCGTTTCGCTTTTTCTTGAACGTCTTGCCGACGGACTGCAGGTCAAGGGCGAGATCGTGTTTGTGCGTGGTCACCGTCGTCGTTCTCCTGGGTGGCCGGTCCGGAGCACTTCCGGATCGGCTCGGATGGTCATCTGGCCTCTGGCCGGGGCAGCTGTCGCGCGCTCGGGTCGATGCGCATGCCAATTGCGACGAGCGCATGCCCGAGTCGGGCGCGTACCACGCGCAAGGGCTGCGCGGGCGGCCGTGACGCCACTGCCGGTCGTCCTCGGCGCTGACGCGCCAGCTCGGCCTGGATCATCTCGCGGTGCATGAGCAGGATGACTTCAGGGGGTGCGATGGGTTGCATAGTTGAGCCTCCGTTGGTTCAACGCTGTGCGATGCAGCGGAACACTCAATGTCCCGCTGGTTGAAGCGCCTCCCGGCCGATCACATGAGACGGCCACGGGGCGTTGGGTCCCGTGGTGGAGCGCGGCATGCTGCGCTCCGGACTCAGACTCAGATATCGGCACATCCGGCGATCGGGAGCGTCCCGAGCGGCTCACGACGTGCTGCCGGGCGGCTCTCGGGAGCGATCCGGGTTCCGAGGGCGATGAGTGCTCGCCCAATGGCGGCGCGGAGCTCGCCAGGCGCTTTCGGCGGTAGGTGATGTGACATCGACGTCTGCTGCCGACGGCTGGCGTCGACCTGCTTCGAGTGCTGGATCAGGACGATGAGGTCTGGGTGTTGCATGGCTGCTTGGTCCTCATGCGGCGCTGCGCCGCGGTATCTGGTTCGGGTAACGGTGGCTTGTAGCGGTTGCTGATTCCGGTCGTGCCGGTTCGTGTCCGGCCCCGATATGCAATCGTGTTGCTGATCAAGAGC
>DASYWL010000255.1:0-3112 GCA_035936055.1 Thermomicrobiales bacterium | reverse complement strand
AGGTGCTCGCCGCGGCCGAACCGCAGCGCCGAGAAGGAATTCTACCCCCTCGCTCCCCGCCTGTCAAGCCCGCCTCGGTGACCGCCGTGCGATCCCCGAGCCGCGCCCCGCCAGGCGAGCCGCCCTCTTCAGGCGCGGCGACCAGTGTACCACCGCTCGCCTCGCCCCGTCAAGGGCCTGTGTCGCATCCGTTCGCGGGATGCCGAGCGTCTCGGCCCCGCACCCGGTCGGACACCGTCGGCGCTCGGGCTCTTGTGCCCGAACGCCCAGCAACTCTAGCCGCGCTCCACCCCGATGTCAAGCAACGCCCCACGCCTGATGCTCCATCGCTACCGCACCGTCACGCTCTTGGCCAGATTGCGCGGGAAATCGGGGTCGACCCCCCGCATCAGCGCCGTCTCCAGCGCCACCATCTGCATCAGGACTGTCTGGGCGAACGGGGACGGTGTCTCCACCACAATCCCCGCCTGTTCCTGGATGAGTCCATGCGGCGCCCCCGGCCCGAGCCAGTACACGGCCGCGCCGCGGCTCCGCAACTCCTCGGCGGCGATGCGAAGACGACTGGCGATCGCTTCATCCGGGGTCAACATGACGCAGGGGAAGTGATCCTCCACCAAGGCGATCACTCCGTGTTTGAGCTCGCCGGAAAGCACCGCCTCGGCGTGGACGTAGCTCCCCTCCTTCACCTTGAGCGCCGCCTCCCGCGCGACCGGCATGTGCCCACCGCTCGTCAGCATGAGCGCGCTCGATCCGTGCGCGAGCTGCTCGGCGAGACCGGCGATCCAGTGCTGCGTACGACGGCTGCCAAGAACCTCCTGGACATCGTCCGCCTCTCCCAACAGCCATATGCCCAGCGCCCCGTCGGCTGCGCCGGTCATCCCACGGACCAATTGTGCGCCGCGGGCCAACATCGCCAGATAGGACTTGGTCGCCAGCACGCTGCGTTCATGACCGGCCAACAGCGGCACGGCGACGTCAACGAGTCGCTCGACCGAGCTGCCCTCGGCGTTGATGAGCCCGACAACGGCAGCACCGCGCTCGCGTGCGATGGTCACCGCGTCGATCACGTCCGCGGTCTCGCCACTCTGCGTCAAAGCGACCATCACATCGCCCGGACGGATGCGACCGGGCTGACCAAGGATCTCAGAGGCTGGGATCGCAACCCCGTCAATACCGACCTCCGCTTCAACCAACAGGTCTGCCGCGTACATCGCTGCATGCGAGGCGCTGCCACACCCGGTGAAGACGACACGCTCGGCTTGCCGGGCGAGCGCCACTGCTGCCAGCACTGGCTCAATGTCAGCCGCGACGCGACGCAGCACAGCCGGCTGCTCGGCGATCTCCGAACGCATGGAGATCCCCGGACCGCCCTCGATCCGCTCGCCGCGATCCGGAACCGGGACCCCGCGTCCCTCGGCGATGAGCCGAACGACAGCCTCCGCGACATGCGTCGGCGTTCCCAGGCTCACTGCCGTATCATCCGGCAGCGCGATCGCCGTCTCGACCATCCCTGCCAAGGCAGCGGGGTCCGACGCGAGCACCACGCCATCGTCGTGACGGCTCAGGCGGATCGGCAGGCGCCGCGTTACCACGACGACCTCGCCGGTCGCGCGATCGAGCACCACGAACGCATTGTTTCCTTCTATAGAGGAGAAGGCGGTTTGTACCGCCTCCGTAAGGGAATGACTCCGGCCAACATTGTGGGCCACAAGATGGGCCATGATCTCGGAGTCCGTATCCGATGCCAGCAGCACATCTTCCAACCCGGCCCGGAGTTCGTCGGCGTTCTCGATGATGCCGTTGTGCACCACCGCGATGCGGCCGCCACAACTGAGGTGCGGGTGTGCGTTGCGCTCGCACACCTCACCGTGCGTCGCCCACCGGGTGTGCCCGATGGCAGCGGTGGCCTCGGCACCCGCTGCGGCGCCCACCTCGACACGTCCTACCGCCTTGATGATGCCTCCCGGCTGCTCGCCGGTGGTGTAGGCCACACCCCACGAGTCGTACCCTCGGTACTCCATCGAACGTAGTGCCTCGAGCACCACCGGCCCGACTTTCACCGGTTGGCCAACGTATCCAAAGATTCCACACACGTTCCACCTCCCAAGGACATGACCAACACTGCCCCACCGCTAGCGCAGCGAACCCGCCCGAAACGGCCAGACAATGCGCAGCACACCCGGGGTATACCGGGCACATCGCGAATACAGCGGTTTGTCGGGTGACGTGTGGAGGGGGTGTGGTGGCCCGAACTGACCACCGGCACACCGAACGGAGTCTTGTTCGCGCGTCGCCGCGCGGTTTTGCCTCGCTCGTCACGACTGTGCCACGCCGGGAAGCCATCCGCCGAATGGTTCGATCGGCTTCCGCCTCGTCAACTCGGTCTCCTGCCGAGTCCTGGCGCTGGGATTCGGATACTGTCCCCGTCACCACGTCGTACGTACATCGTAGTCCTCTTTCGGGCCGCCGTCCAGTCGTTTTCACCGGACAAAAAGCACTCGAAGGTGAAAGGCTTGGTACCATCCTCACCGGTTACGATTGGCATATTCGGCGGCCAGCAGGCCGCACTCTCGTTCAGAGGCAGGAGATCCCATGACCACCAAAACCGTTGTGGAGTCGGACCAGGCACCCTCGGCGATCGGTCCCTACTCGCAAGCAGTTCGTGTCGGCAACATGCTCTACACCTCCGGTGTGGTGCCACTGGATCCCCAGGCAATGGAGATCGTCGGATCCACCATCGAGGAGCAGACCGAGCGGGTCATGGAGAGCATGAAGGCGCTGCTGGAGGACGCAGGCACCGGCCTCGGCAACGTCGTCAAGACCACCTGCTTCCTTGACGACCTCGGCAACTTCGCGGCCTTCAACGAGGTCTACGCCCGCTATTTCGGCGACTCAAAACCCGCACGCTCCACGGTCGAGGTGGCCGGCCTGCCGAAGGCGGCGATGGTCGAGATCGAGGCGATCGCGCTCATGGGCTGAGGCGAAACGAGTATACACGCGGGTTGGCGTGCCAGGGACCCCGCGTGTATACTCGTTTCGCTGTAGAGACGGGCGCGTAGCTCAGCTGGCCAGAGCGCACGGTTCACATCCGTGAGGTCACAGGTTCAAGTCC
>DASYWL010000254.1:0-3265 GCA_035936055.1 Thermomicrobiales bacterium | reverse complement strand
CGGCAAGACTGAACGCGAGGCCCGGCGGAAAGCCAAGCAAACCCTTCGCGACTATGAGGATGGGCTGTCACGACGTGATGAGCGTCTGACTGTGCGGGATTACCTCACCGACTGGCTTGAGACGACAGCGGCGAACAGAGTGCGACCGTCAACGCTCAAGAACTACCGGTTTCACATCAACAATCACATCCTGCCGGCGATCGGTGGGATTCAGCTTCGCGAACTGACGGCGACCGACGTCAACCGGATGCTCGCTGGGATCGTGAACAAGGGCGTATCGCCAGCGACGGCGAACCTCATCCGCGCCACGCTGGTGAATGCCCTGAGCTCAGCCGTCAAGGCGCAGATGGTCCGCAGCAACGCCGCGGCCCTCTCTGACGCCCGGCGAGAGAAGCGCACGCGAATCGTGCCACTGACACCGGAGCAAGCTCGCCGGCTGATCGAGGCGACCAAAGACGACCGTATGGGGCCGCTGATCGCGGTCGCCATAGCAACGGGTCTCCGGCAGGGAGAGTTACTGGCATTGCGCTGGCAGGATGTCGATCTTGAGCGCCGAGTCCTGGATGTGCATCGGACGCTGACATGGCAGAAGGCCGACGAGGGGAGCCATCGGAAACGAACGCCAGCGTTTGCCGATCCGAAGACCGCCCACTCGCGCCGGCGAGTACCGCTGACGCAGCTCGCCGTCGAGGCGTTCCACCGGCAGCGCGAGGTCGTGCGCGAGATGGAGCAGGCAGCGACCGTTGCCAGCTGGCGTCCGATTCCCGGCGAGGACCTGGTGTTTGTGACGACGGTAGGGACGCCGCTTGATGGGACCGAAGTCACCCACCGCCTGCACCGTCTCCTAGAGGGTGCCGGCTTGCCTCAGAAGCGGTTCCATGACCTCCGGCACTCGACGGCGTCGTTCCTGCTTGCCGAGGGCGCAGACATCTTCACGGTGAAAGAAATCCTCGGGCACAGCGGGATCTCCATGACGGCTGACATCTATGGCCACTTGACGGAGAAGCTCGCCGAGGACGCTGCAGCGCGCCTGGACCGGGTGTTCGCTGACGCCAAAACGGGGCGAAGTGCGCCAAAACCGACGCCAGACGCGATTGACTCAGACGATACAGAGACGGGTGGTGATCGGTGACGTGCCCTTTGATTTCGGCGATATTTCAGACACCGCTGATCGGCCTTGAATCGGTTTTACCAGCTGGCAATCGTATGTTCGTAACGTCGGTGCGCAATACTACGCCCGGTCCGGCTAAGTCGCGTGGTGTGACCCGTCGGTTTCGTCCTTCGCGATGCTCCACCGATCATCGCTGTGTGCATACCGTGCCATCAGCCGTCCGATCCATATTAGCGGGGGCGCGCAGATGTATCGTGACGATAGCGGACACACGAGCACCGGGTGCGCCGTCGACGAGCAGATGTGAGTGTGACGCTAGCCCTTGACAATCTCGGTGCCGAATCCCTACTGTCAATATTCGTCGCAACGCACGGCAACGTGGTTGACGGCCCCGGTACGCTGAAAACAGGGGTGTGTCGCGGGTCGAAGTCGACCATTGTGCAGCTGGCGCGACGATGAATATAGGAAGAACAGCGCCGGTTGGCACCCGGCCTGCGAGTGCCACATCGAAATGTTGACGAATCTGCATCCTCCGAAGCGGAACCAGACCAGGTGAACTCCCATGGCAACCACGAAAACGACGCGTGCCGGCAGCGCGAACGGCACCAAGCGCAAGACCACCCGCAAGAAACCCACGAACTCGACACCTCGCGGTAAGCTGGTGATCGTCGAGTCGCCGGCGAAGGCGAAGACGATCGAGAAGTACCTCGGCCGTGGGTACAAGGTGAAGGCCTCGATGGGCCACATCCGCGACCTGCCCAAGAGCAAGATGGGCGTGGATGTCGATCACGACTTCGAACCGCAGTACCTCATCCCGAGGGACAAGTCGAAGGTCGTCAAGGAGCTGCGCGAGAGCGTCCAGAGCGCGAAGGAGATCTATCTCGCGACCGACCCGGACCGTGAGGGCGAGGCGATCGCGTGGCACCTCATCTACGCCACCGAGGCCCATGACAAGCCGCTGCGCCGTGTGGTGTTCCACGAGATCACGCCGGAGGCGGTGAGCGCGGCGATGGAGCACCCGCGTGACATCGACATGGACCTCGTTGAGGCCCAGCAGGCCCGTCGCATCCTTGACCGGCTTGTCGGCTACGGCATCAGCCCGCTCCTCTGGAAGAAGGTCAAGCGAGGCCTCTCCGCCGGCCGGGTGCAGACAGCGGCGCTCCGCATCGTCGTCGAGCGCGAGCGGGAGATCGATGCGTTCGTCTCTGAGGAGTACTGGTCGCTCGACGCAGACCTTGCGCACCACACGGGCCAGAAGCCGACCAATGCGGATCGCTTCCGCGCGTCCCTCCAGAAGATCAACGGCAAGAAGGCCGAGCTCAAGGCCGAAGCGGACGCCACCGGCGTCGTGCATGCTGTCGAGCATGCCGACTGGAAGGTGCACGAGGTGGTCCGGCGGGCCAGCCAGCGACGACCGCAGGCGCCCTTCACGACGAGCACGCTGCAGCAGGAGGCCGCCCGAAAGCTCCGGATGAATGTGCGGCGCACGATGTCGCTCGCGCAGGAGCTCTACGAGGGCGTCAATCTGGGCCCGGATAGCACGCAGGGCCTGATCACCTACATGCGGACCGATTCGACGAACATCGCGTTGTCTGCACAACAGGCTGCCCGAGCCGTTATCAGTACCAGATATGGCGTGGAGTACGTGCCGGCGAAGACGCCGGTCTACAGCAAGCGCTCGAAGTCGGCACAGGAGGCCCACGAGGCGATCCGACCGACCGCGCCGCAGCGCGACCCCGAGAGCGTCAAGCAGTACCTCTCCAGGCCCCAGTTCAGGCTGTACCAGCTCATCTGGCAGCGCTTCATCGCGAGTCAGATGGCTCCGGCGAAGCTGGACAACACCCGTATCGATGTCGCCGCAATCCCGCAGGGTACCTCTGCTGACGGCAAGACCGCGCCGTACATCTTTCGTGCGACCGGCTCGATCGTGACCTTCCCCGGCTGGATGAAGGTCTACCAGATGGGCCGTGACGACGGCGAAAAAGACGAGCTGGACAAGGCCGCGCTTCCCGAGGTGCAGCAGGGTGATCCGATCGACCTCGAGAAGCTGATTCCGGAGCAGCACTTCACCCAGCCGCCGCCGCGCTACAGTGAGGCGACGCTCGTGAAGGCGCTGGAGGAGCAGGGGATCGGGCGGCCGAGCACCTACGCGCC
>DASYWL010000253.1:0-5776 GCA_035936055.1 Thermomicrobiales bacterium | reverse complement strand
CGGGAGGACATTGGATACGCGCGACGTTGGAAATGACGACGGGGCAAGCGCATCCAAGTCGTCCCCTACGGATTCACACGGACCCGATCGGGTTTCTCTACATTCACCTTGAAGCTTGCGCCAATTGGTGCTGGCGGTTTGTATGGCTGACAGCCTGGAGCCAGTGGTGATGGGAGTGTTGCGGACGACACCACTACAGCGCTCTCCCTATCGGCGCAGGCGCTTAGAGCGACCGGCAATAGGCATCACGTCAGAAGCCGCGTGGTGGGTCGGCCGGGCCAGCGGTAGCGCGTGCGGGCGCGCTGGAGCAGGCAGCGCGTGACCACGGACCCCGCCGCCAAATATAGGTAGAAGTCCACCACCTTCTTGGTTTTCTCGGTGCAGCGCCGCAGCTTGCCGTAGCCGTTCATTCACGATTGGGTGCGCTCCACTACCCATCGTTTACCGACTTGCAGCGGTGCCGGCACGCCCTTGCGGGCAATCACGCCAGTGAAGCCCAACGCGTCCAGCAGGGCTCGGCTCGGGCCGCTGTCGTAGCCGCGGTCCAGATGCACGGTGGTCTCCGGCAGCGGCCCGAGCGGCTCCAGCCCCGCCAGCGTGGGACCGAGCAACGGCCCGTCATGGCGGTTGGCCCCGGCGGCCACCATGTGGAGCGGCACCCCGGTGGCATCCACGGCCGTCGCGCGTTTCAGCCCCTGTTTGCCGCGATCCACGGGGCTGCGGCCCGCCATCTCGCCCCCACCCGGCGCTTTCGTGATGCAGCCGTCAATCGCCACATCCTCAAGCTCAAGCCCGATCATCCGGTCATATTGCGCCAGCACCAGCGCGTGGAACTGCTGGGTCAGCCCCGCCGCGGCCCATTCGTGTATCCGGCGTCGAATCGTCCGATCCGAACAGTCCGGTGAGGCGATTCGCTCGTAGCCGGAGCCCTGCACCATGGCGCCAACGACGTGCTCAAACACCACGCGGTCCGGCACTCGGCGTCGGTGGCGACCGAGGGGATGCGTCGGGTCCACCGCCGGACGGTCGGGCAAGAGCACGGCGAACTGGGCCCAGATGGGCTCGATCAGCGAAACTGGCACGGCAGGCACGGTCCCCTCCGAGGATCACAGCGACGGCAACCACCGCCATGATGCTCGGTGCCGTGCCTGTCTGTCACCTAGTGCCGGTCGCTCTTAGAGTGGCTTTCAAAACTCCTCCGAGAGGTGGTTGAAGCAGATGAGCGCACAGCCCAACGTGAGGAACGCCTGGTGGATATCGGTGCGCCGCTCGTACCGGATCGCCAGCCGGCAATAGCGATTGAGCCACGCCAGGGTGCGCTCCACCACCCAGCGATGCCGACCCAGCTTCTCGCTGGAATCGATACCCCTGCGTGCGATCCGGACCCGAATGTGGCGACGCGACAGCGCCTGCCGACAGCGCGGGATGTCATCCGTCCGTGTCGGCATGCAGCTTGGCGGGCCGGGTGCGCCGCTGCCCCGAAGGACGGCACAGGGGCGGCACGGCATCGAGCAGGTCCTCGAAGACCATGGCGGTCATGGCGGTTGGCCCCGGTGAGCATGGCGGCCAGCGGAATGCCCTGGCGCTCAACGATCAGGTGGCGCTTGGTGCCCGGTTTGCCGCGATCGGTTGGGTTCGGTCCCACCGCCTCGCCCCCCCCTTTGGCCGGGATGCTGGCGCTGTCCAGGCTCGCCCGCTCCCAGTCGATGCGGTTCGCCGTGCCGAGCCGGTCCAGCAAGGTCTGGTGCACGCGATCCCAGACGCCGGCCACCGGCCAGCCCCGCAAGCGCCGCCAGCAGGTCACGCCCGAGCCACACCCCATTTCCTGGGGCAGCAGCTCCCAAGGGATGCCGGAGCGTACGACGAAGAGGATGCCAGTCATGGCTGCACGATGGGGAACACGGGGTCGGCCGCCCTTGGGCTTGGGTGGCTCGGGCGGGAGTAGCGGCTCGACGATGGCCCACAGATCGTCGGGGAGAGCGGTTTGCTCATGCCACAGGTCTACCATGGCGTTCCCCGGTTTTGAAAGGCACTCTTAGTCTACGGGTGTTGCGACCTCCGCGGCACGTGTAGCGAGGTCGTCTATCCACTCCCGCCCGGTGTCCGTGGAGGTGACGAAGAGGCTGAACCCGCAAAAGAGCAGGACGCAGAAGATGATGAGGCCGGCCAGCACCCAGAGCCAGGTCCGGCGCTTCGGCGGCTCCGCGTCGGGCACCGGCGACATGCGCCACTCGGGGTCGGCCGGGTCCTCCGGGATGTCCTCGCGCGGTGTGGGGGGCGGGGGAGGTGGCGTGCCGTCGCTTCGCTCGGGTGGCTCGTACTGCCTGGGGATGGACGCGCCGCCGTCCAGCCGGGTGCCGCAATTGCTGCAGAACCGGTCTCCCGGACCGTTCCGATGGCCACATTGAGGACATTCCATGAGGCGCGCTCCCTGTTCCCTGCGAACAGCGACGGCGGAGCGTGTGTGGCAGCCTCCGCCGTCGCGTCGATCGTCTTTCGATACGAGGTTGGAATCCTATTCGTTGAGGCGCGGGTCTAGCGCATCTCGCAGGCCGTCGCCGACGAGGTTGAAGGCCAGCGCGGCGAGGTAAATTGCAAAGCCGGGGATGAACACGTACGTCCAGGACGACCGGTAGAACTCCTTCGCCTCGTCGAGCATATTGCCCCAGGACGGTACCGGGATGCGCACGCCGAACCCCAGGTAGGAGAGGGTCGCCTCGTAGAGGATGAGCGCCGGGAGCGCCAGCGACATCCAGACGATGATGATTGAGAGGACGTTCGGGAAGATGTGCCGGACGATGATGCGCGAGTTGGATGCGCCGAGCACGCGGGCAGCGTCGATGTAGTCCCGGTTCTTGAGCGTCAACACCTCGCCCCGGACGAGGCGCGAGATGCCCGTCCACGCCAGCCCGGCGATGACGAAGGCGAGGCCGACGGGGCCGGGCCGGAACCAGACGCTGAGCAGCAGCAGGATGGTGATGCCCGGGATGGAAATGACGACATCGACGAGGCGCATGAGCACCGAGTCAATGAACCCGCCGTAGTACCCGGCGATGGAGCCGACCGCGCCGCCGATGACCAGCGCGGATATGACGGCCAGCACCGAGACCATCATCGACACGCGACCGCCGTAGGCGAGCCTGGTGAGGATGTCGCGCCCGTTGGAATCGGTGCCCAGCAAGTGACCCTGCTCGCCCGGGGCGAGGAGCTTCTTGCGAAGATCCATGGTCTCGTAGCCGTACCCCGTGAGCTCGGAGACGACCGGGGCGCCGAACGAGAAGATCAGGATGGCGATGGCGATGACGAGCGCAACCATGGCCACCTTGTCCTTCCGGAAGCGGCCCCAGGCTCGGTTGTAGAACCCCGGCGTCGACCTGAGATGGCTGCGGTCGAGCGCGGTCAACTTCGACTTCTCGTCTGCCAGTCTGGCGGTGGCGGCACTGGAGGTTTCGGACTGGTGTGCCATCTAGCGGCTCCCTTTCGACATGCTGACGGGCTCAATCGAATCGGACGCGCGGGTCCAGCACACCGTACATGACATCCGCAATGAGATTGCCGAGCACCGTCAGGAAGGCGAGCATCATGATGGCCGCCATGGCCACGGAATAGTCATTCTGGTTGAGTGACTCGACCGTGAGGCGACCGATGCCGGGGTAGGCGAAGACGTTCTCGACGATCAGGGCACCCCCGAACAGGTCGGGAATGGTGAGGCCGACGAGGGTCACCAGCGGCAGCATGGCGTTCCGGAAGGCGTGGCCCATCAGCACGGCGCGCTGGCGGAGGCCCTTGGCCTCGGCGGTGCGGATGTAGTCCTGACGAATGACCTCGAGCATGGATGATCGCACGTACCGGGTCCAGCCGGCGAGCTGGACGACTCCGAGGGTGAAGGCCGGCAGAATCAGGTGCTCGACGCGGTCCCAGAACCCGCTCTCGCCACGCAGGTCTCGGACCCCGCCGGTCGGGAGCGAGAAGGGCATACCCCACTCCTGGAACTTGACGGAGAAGAGGATGATCAGCAGGAGCCCGAGCCAGATCGATGGGATTGAGAAGAACGCCGTGCTGACCATCGTCACGAACCGGTCGAAGAAGCTGTTGAGCCTGACCGCCGAGATGATGCCGATCGGCACGGACAGGACCAGCGCGAAAATCAGCGCTGTCACGCTGAGGATCAGCGTGTTCGGCAGGGCGGCGGTGATGGCGTTCTCGACGGGGGCGAAGTTGGTGAAGCTGTTGCCGAGGTCGCCCTGGAGCACATTCGCGAGCCATGTGAAGTAGCGCGCGTACCACGGCGCGTTGAGCCCGAGATTCTCCTCGATACGTTCCCGGTCTTCCGGTCTGATATTGGGGTTGAATTCGAACTGATCGGTCGGGCTACCCGGCACGAGATTGAGCAGGGCGTACACCACAAACGAAATCCCCAGGAGGAGGGGAATTATTCCGATCAGCCTGCGGAGGAGATACCTGGACATTGCGCGGTCCCTGACAATGAACTGTCAAAAGCGAGCTCGAAGTGCAACAGCCACGCGAAGCATACGGCGTTGTTCACGGACATCGGCAGCCGAGGCACCTGTGGAGGTGACGGGCGAGGAGGGGGCCGCCCGGCCCCCTCCATTCCAAATGCTGCGATGCAGGCTTGGATTGAGGATTGCTACTGGACCTCCGTCCACAAGAACGAAACGCCCCACATCTCGCTGTACCCGTTCGGGAAGAAGTTGTGCAGCGTCTTGCGGCTGCCGAGTATTTGCTGGCGGAAGACGATGTAGCCGGCCGCCTGCTCCTCCCAGACGATGTTGGACGCCTCGACCAGCATTTCGATGCGCCGCTCGGGGTCGAGCTCCTTCTCGGCCGCCAGGGCCAGCTGATCGTACTCCTCGTTGCAGTACCGCATCGAGTTGAAGCCCTGCGGCGGCAGGTACTCACAGCCGAACATCGGCAGCTGGCCACCGTCGATCGACCAGCTGAAGCCGTAGACGGCCATCTGGTACTCACCGGTGTCGGTGGCGTCGAGCAGCGCAGTGAACGGCACGGCGGTCGGCAGCATCTCGATGCCGATCTCCGCCCATGCCTGCTGCATGTACGGCAGCTGCTGCTCGTAGGTGGCGACACCCTCTGAGAAGAGGCACTCGAAGCTGAACTTCACGCCGTCCTTCTCGCGGATGCCGTCGCCGTCCTCGTCGACCCAGCCGGCCTCCTCCAGCAGCGACATGGCCCGCTCGGGGTCGTAGCTGAGGTCAACGGTGATGGCCTCGGGTCGGTACGCAACCGAGAGCACCGGCTGGGTGCCGTTCGCCGGGATCGCGTAGCCCTCATAGACCTGGTCGCCCAGCAGCTGGCGATCGAGGGCGAGCATCAACGCCTGGCGCACGCGCACGTCCGTAAAGAGCTCGGTCCTTGATGGATCCTGGTTTGCCGAGTACCAGTTGACACCGGTGGTGTCGAAGGCGTGAACGTTGAGCTCCGGCTCCTCGGCGAGTTGCCGTCCTTCGGCCTCGCTGAGCTCAGTCCAGTCGATCTCGCCGGTGAGCAGCGCTTGGGTCGAGGAGGACTGCTCCGGGATCACGCGGTAGGTGAAGGTGTCGATGTTCGGGACGAAGTTGGTGTCCCAGTAGTCCGCGTACTTCTCGAGGGTGACGTGGTCCTCTTGCACCCACTCGACGAAGCGGAACGGCCCTGAGCCGACCACACGGCTGGGATCCTGACCGGTCGAGCCGGGATCGGTGCCCCAGTCACCGGGCGGTACGTCAGCCCAGAGGTGCTGCGGCATGATCGCCACGAG
>DASYWL010000252.1:0-9504 GCA_035936055.1 Thermomicrobiales bacterium | reverse complement strand
GTGGGCCACTCGGGGGGCAGCGGTCCTCTCGGTTATCCGCGGCAACGAGGTGATCGGGATCATCGCGCTGGAGGATCGGGTTCGGACCGAGGCGAAGGTTGCCGTGGAGGCGCTCCATCGGCGGGGCATTCACACCATCATGATGACCGGTGACGCCCGCAATGTGGCTGAGCACGTCGCGCAGCAGATCGGCATCGACGAGGTACGCGCCGAGGTGCTGCCGGAACACAAGTCCAGCGAGGTCGCGCAGCTCCAGCGGCAGGGCCGCAAAGTGGTGATGGTGGGTGACGGCGTTAACGACGCTCCGGCGCTGACCGCCGCCGACGTGGGGCTCGCGATTGGCGCAGGCACCGATGTGGCGATCGAGTCGGCCGACGTGGTGCTCGCATCGAGCGATCCACGTGCAGTGGAAAGCGTCATCCGGCTCTCGATGGCGTCGTACCGCAAGATGATCCAGAACCTCTGGTGGGCGGCCGGCTACAACGTCATCGCCATCCCGCTGGCCGCGGGCGTGCTCGCCGGAATCGGCTTCGTGATGCCGCCAGCGGTCGGCGCGGTGCTGATGAGCCTGTCGACGGTCATCGTCGCGATCAACGCGCTGACGCTGCGCAGGCTCGATCTCACGCCATCGGCGGCACCGGCATGAGTAGCCCGCGAAGCAGCCGGTTCGCTCGTGCGTGCCACGCAGGATGTAATCGGGGATAATCAGGCCACAGCAGTGCGACATTCGGTGGGGAACCGTGCCGGGCGTCGTACCGACCGGCGATGGGTCTGGGCCGACTCGGATCTGCACGCCTGCATGAGGAGGTCACCAGCATGAGCACGAGCGACGATCAGCGCAGCAGCACTCCGGACCACCAGGACCCAGGGGATCGCGTGAGCCAGATCATGGAGCAGCGACAGCTGCTGGTCGCCTCCAACCGCGGTCCGGTCACCTTCACCCAGCGTCCGGATGGCAGCTTCTCTGCGCGGCAGGGCAGCGGCGGTCTCGTCACGGCCGTCAGCGCCGTCCTCCAGGGCCAGCAGGCGATCTGGATCGCCGCCGCCATGACCGAGGGTGACCGCGCCCGCGCCGCCGCCGCCGAGGAGGCAGGCGAGACGCTCATCACCCCGCACGGCTCCGGCTCCAATTTCAGGCTCCGGTTCGTGATCCCGTCGCAGGACACCTACAACAAGTACTACAACGAGATCTCCAACCCGCTGCTGTGGTTCCTGCAGCACTACCTGTGGGATACCCCGCGCTCCCCCGACATCACCCATGAGACTTGGTCGGCATGGCGTGAGGGGTACGTGCCGGTCAACGAGATGTTCGCCGAGGAGATCCTGCACGCCAGCGACCAGCTCGACGCAGAGCCGATCATCATGCTGCAGGACTACCACCTCTACCTGTGCGGCAAGATGATCCGGCAGAAGTGTCCGGACGCGATTATCCAGCACTTCGTTCACATCCCGTGGCCCGACCCCGACTACTGGCGCCTCTTGCCGACAGAGATGCGACGTGCCATCTGCGAGGGGTTGCTCGGCTGCGACATCGTTGGCTTCCAGACACCGGACCATGCCCGCAGCTTCCTGAATACCTGCGTGGCGTATGTGCCGGATGTCGATGTGAGCTACGGGACAGGCGAGATTACGTGGCAGGGCCGGTGCATCAAGGTAGCACACTACCCCATCTCGATCGATACCGAGGCCGTCCGCCGCACCGCGCACAGTCAGGAGGCGCGTGCCTACGAGCGATACCTGCCGACATATTTCAACGAGTTCACCATCCTGCGCATCGATCGGGCGGAGCCGAGCAAGAACATCGTCCGCGGCTTCCACGCCTTCGACCGTTTCCTCGAAAAGCACCCGGAGTACAAGAACCGGGTCAGCTTCATCGCCGTCACCCAGCCGTCACGTATGGACGTCGAGGAGTACCGGGACTATCTCGACGACATGAGCGCGACCATCGGTCGGATCAACGCGAAGTACGCCAACGTCGAGACCGGCTGGCAGCCGATCACGATCATCATGGGGGAGAGTTACCCGCGCGTGCTGGCGGCGATGCGCTGGTACGACGTCCTGCTGGTCAACTCGATCATCGACGGTATGAACCTCGTCGCCAAGGAGGGCGCGCTCATCAACGAGCGGAGCGGTGTCCTGATCCTGTCCGAGGGAGCCGGAGCTGCCCTGCAGCTGGGCGACCATGCACTGATGGTCTCCCCGGCCGACGTCGAGGGCACGGCCGATGCCATCCACAACGCGCTGACCATGCCGTTCAGCGAGCGTCAGCGCCGCGCGCGAGCATTGCGGGAGGCGGTCGAGCGGCAGGATGTGCGGCTGTGGTTCCAGGATCAGCTCGCCGACATCGCCGACTACGTCCAGCTGCAGCCGACCGCCTGACGGGTCATCATCCCCAAACGTCGCCTAGTGCGACCGACGACCGCATCAAGCATGACCGAAGCGGCCCCGCCCGGCGAGCGGGGCCGCATTTTGCGCTCTCCAACTGTCTTGAGTCACTACCCCTTGGTGGCGCCCGCGGTCATGCCCGAGATGTAGTTGTCCACGAAGAAGGAATACGCGATCGCCACCGGCACCGACCCCAGGATGCCCGCCGCCATCAAGGAGCCCCAGAAGTAGACGTCCGCGCGGATCAGGTCGGTCACCACACCGACCGGCACCGTCTTCATGTTTCCGGAGCCCATGAACACGAGCGCATAGAGGAACTCGTTCCACGCCAGCGTGAAACAGAAGATACCTGCCGAGAGGATGCCCGGCATCGCCAGCGGCAGCACGATATGCCGCATTGCCTGCAGTCGAGTCGCCCCGTCCACGAGCGCCGCGTGCTCGAGGTCAATCGAGATCGTCCTGAAGTAGCCCATCAGGAGCCAGCTGGCGAATGGGATCAGGAACGTGGGATAGGTCAGGATAAGCGACCAGTAGTTGTTGTAGAGACCCAGATTCGAGACGACCTGTGAGAGCGGAATGAACAAGAGCGTCGGCGGCACAAGATAGGCCAGGAAGATCACGGCGCCCATCAGGTTGCCACCCTTGAACCTGAACCGGCCCAATGCATAGCCAATCAGGATGCTGGCACTCAGCGCAAGGATTGTCGACCCGATGGTTACCACCATTGAGTTCCAGGTGTAGCGGAGAAAACTGGTGTCCGTGAACAGGTACGAATAGTGGTCCAGCGTCGCGCTCAAGAGAATGAACGGATTGACGTTCGTGTCCAGCAGTTCGGAATTCGGCTTGAAGGACACGATGAGCATCCAGTAGAACGGGAACAACAGGAACACCATGAAGAACGTGAGCGGCAGATAGAGATTGAGCCACCGGTTTCGCCGCACGTTCGCGCCAACCATTGCCATGAGCGTTGTCTCCCTTCTGCCCTAGTTTTCCCGGCGCACGTAGCGCAGCAGGAGAATCGCGAGCACGGCCAGAATTGGAACCATGTAGATGGAGATGGCGGCTGCGGTGCCGATGTCGGTATAGCCGAGCGTCTGGTAGGAGTACGTACCGAAGATATGCGTCGAGTTTGCGGGCCCGCCTTTGGTAAGCACGTAGACGAGCTGGAAGTCGGCGAACGTCCAGATGATCGAGAACAGCGTCGCGATCAGCGTGATATCCCGGATCACCGGCCACGTCACGGTCCAGAAACGCTGCCACGTGTTCGCACCGTCCAGCGCCGCCGCCTCGTTCAGGTCATCCGGCACGGCCTGTAACCCAGCCAGGATCGAGATACCGAAGAACGGCACGCCACGCCAGACATTGGCCACACACAGCGAGATGATGGCATTCACGGGATCACCGAGGAAGTTGATGTTGCCGCTAATGACGCCCCAATCCTCCAGTACCCATGAGATCGGGCTCATCACGCCGTTGTAGAGCATGAGGAACGCCAGTGCGCTGATCGCAGTCGGCACGATCCACGGCAGCAGGAGGAACGCTCGGAACATCCGGCTAAACCTGAACGACTGGTTCAAAACCAGTGCCAGCCACAATCCCAGCACCAGCTTGAACGGAACCGTGCCCACCCCGTAAATGAACGTGTTGCGAACGGTCTGTCGGAAGACTGGGTCATCGAGAAGCCGCCGATAGTTCTCGAGCCAGATAAAGTTCTTCTCAGCGAACCCGACGAAGGCATCCGTCATCGAGATGTAGATGCCGTAGGCGAACGGGTAGGCCATAAACACGACCAGGACGAGCAGCCCGGGAAGGAGAAACAGCCACGCGAGGGACGATTCCCGGCGCGACAGGCGTGCCCAGAAGCTCTCGCGAACCGTGGGAATGACCGGTCGCGTGGGTTTTTCGGTGGTCAACGAACTCATGGCTGCTTCCTGACTGCGGGAGAGACTGGAACCGGTATTCACCACACGAGTGAGCGAGCCGTGGCTCGCTCACTCGTGCTATGTCGTGGATCGACGACAGCCGCGTCGCTACCGACCGTAGATGCGCTCCAGGTGCCGGGCGCCCTGCTCGATCGCCGCTCCAACATCGCCCGTCTGTACTGCCTGGGCAAAGGTATTGACGACCACATACTGCGACGCCGCCTGTGCCGCCTCGAGGTTCGCCGGGCCGGCGTAACCCTTGTTGCGTCCGATTTCCACAATCTCGAGGAACGGAGCCAGCTTCGGATCCTCGGTGAAGACCGGGAGGTCGACGAAGGTCGTCCCTGGCGGGATGATGTAACCCTCGTATACCTCCAGCCAGGCCTGGAACGGCTCTGGCGAGAACCACCACTCCAGGAACGCCTTCGCGGCTTCCTGATTTGGCGAGTAGCCAAGGATACCCATCGAGCGGCTGCCCAGCTCGGCGAATTGCCCCGCGGGCCCGGCGGGCAGCGGCGCGTGGAAGGTGTCCTCGGCAAGCTCCGGATTGTAGTTCTCGCCCTCCTCATCGGTTGCCGCAAGGTAGATGCTGGAGCCGTTGAGCGTCGCCGCGATCTGGCCGGAGAGGTAGGCGCTGTTGTTGGTCGAGTCGTCCCAGCCAAGACCGGTCTCGTCGAAGGCGTCCGTCCACGCCTGGACGAACATCTCCAGTCCCTCGCGGAACAGCTCTGTGTCAAAGGCAACGGTGGTGCGGTCCTCCTCGACTTCCATGGAGCCGAACGACCACATGTACGGGTAGGTGAAACCTGGCGGGTCACCGAGGCTCTGGCCGAGTGACTGGCCGAGCGGAACGCCGACGTCCTGCTTGAGTCTCCTGCCGACCTCGAAGAACGCCTCCCACGTATCGGGGAAGTTGTTCTCCGGATCCTCGACGCCCGCCTGCTCAAAGAGGCTCTTGCGATAGGCGACGGCGATCGACGAGGTGCCGTGCGGAAGTGACCGCCACTCCCCATTGACGGCGACCGTGTTGGTCACCCAGTCATAGAACCCGCCGTGCTGCTGGTCGATCGCCGCTGCAAGATCGTTCACCTCGACCAGATTCTCCGCGAAGAGGTAGGGAATGGTCGGCCACAACTCGACGATGTCGGGTCCGGCGCCCGCCTGCACGGCAGAAGTGATGCGCGGCTGCAGGTCGGGCCAGTTGATAAAGTCGACCGTGACCTCGACGCCGTTCTCCTCGCCCCAGGATTGCGCCTGCTGCTGAAAGAAGGGCTCGGCGGCGGGCACGAAGGCCGTGCTGATCAGGAAGTTGAGGCTGCCGCCCTGCAGGAAGGCCGGAGCGCGGTTCGGTGCGGCGGAAACAGTATGGCCCGTGGCACTCAACACGCCGCCCAGCGCGCTGGCAGAGACCCCCATCGCCGATGCCCGCTTCATCACGGTTCTGCGCGAGTACTTCATCGCCTTCGCTTCGGCGATCAGCTGTGCGGAACGGTCCTTGGACATAGCATCCTTCTCCTGCTCATGCGGTGCGGCGTCGATTCGCTCGCCCCCTGCATCGAACGGTGATATCCGATCCCTTCAAACGGCGGTCTTCGCGCATCCCTCCTTCGTCGCTCTTCAATTTCGTACGCACACTGATGATATCAGGGTTCCCCTCGACGCGAAACACCACTGCACCGGTCATGCCCGATTCCGGGTTTCCCCCGGGTGGGGGCCGCCTCGGGCGTTCAACCCTTGTGTTTCTTCGTCTGAAGGAAACGTGGCCCTATTGTGACAGGGAAGAGGCGAATCGCCAATATCGTGCAATCTTTCACGATGTCGAAGCCCAACATCATGGCGCTGCACCCTCTTCCGTGGTATCGGCGGGTCTGCTAGGCTGCCACAACAGCGAATACTTGTCGTCACCGTTCGGAGGAAATCATGCGCGTCAACCATGTTCGCCGACGTCTCGAGGCTGGAGAGCCATCCATCGGCACTTGGCTCTCGCTGCCCTCGCCGGAAGCCGCGGAGTACGTCGCCGAGCTCGGTCTCGATTGGCTCGTCGTCGACACCGAGCACAATGCGATCGACATCGCGACCCTCGCACGCATGTTCATGGCGATGCGCGCCTCCGGCGTCGCGCCGATGGTCCGCATCCCGTGGAACACGGCCGAGAACGTCAAGCGCGTGCTCGATGCCGGAGCGTGGGGCATCGTCTTCCCCATGGTCAACAGCCGCGAGGAGGCCGAGCTGGCCGTGGAGGCAGCACGCTACCACCCCGCTGGCAACCGCTCGGTCGGTGGCGGCCGGCACGGCATGAGCTTCGGATCGACCTCGAAGGAGTACTACGAGAACGCCAACGCCGAGGTATTAGTGGTGGTGCAGATCGAGCACATTCGTGGTGTCGAGCATGCCGACGAGATCCTCAGCGTGCCCGGAGTCGACGCCTGCTTCATCGGCCCGAACGACCTCGCGGCGTCGATGGGGCATGGGCTCGGCGTCTCGCTGGAGACCGATATCACGGAAGTCGTCTCCGCGATCGAGGCGATCCGTGACACCTGCAGGAAGCACGGTGTCACGCCAGGAATCCATACCTCCGGCGCGGCGGCGGTTCAGCGACGCATCGGCGAGGGATTCCAGTTCTGTGCGATGGCGAGCGAGCTGAAGTACATGGTCGGCAGCATGGCGAGCGACCTGCAGAACCTCGACTGGTCGCCGTCCGACCGGACGCAGCAATCGGTCGGCACAGCGGCCGAAGCCGGCACCCTCGTGCGGTACTAGCACTGCCCTGATACTGCGGGCGGGCTTAAAGCCCGCCATCGCCCCATCTGACACAGGAGACCCGCATCACGATGCAGCCGCTCAAGATCGTCCTCTGCTCCCATGAAGGTGAGCAGCATTTCCATCTGCTCGACGAGGTCGAGGACACCACTGTCGTCAACTGCCCGCCGGAAGCACCAGACGAACTGCTTGCCGCGGCAGCCGACATGGACGTCTTCTTCGGCAAGCCCTCTGTGGAACTGCTCAGGCAGGCCCCGAAGCTCAAGTGGATTCAGGCGCCGAGTGCCGGCGTGGAGTTCGTGGCCAGTATTCCCGAACTCGCCAACGCTGACGTGCTGCTCACCAACACCCGCGGCGCGCACGGCCCGTCCATCGGGGAGCACGCCATCGCGCTGCTGCTCGCCATGACCCGGTACATCCCGGATAGTGTCCGACAGCAGGACCAGCGCATCTGGGACCGCTCGATCCTCTACCGGACCTGCCGTGAGATCGGCGGCATGACTATGGGCCTGATCGGCTTCGGCGCGCTTGGTCGCGGCGTCGCCCAACGCGCGCTCGGCATGGAGATGGAGGTCATTGCCGTCGACGCCCAAGCAGTCGACGGCACGGGCCTGATCGACGAAGTCTGGCCAGCCAGCCGTCTCGATGATCTGCTTGAACAGAGCGACGTGGTCGTTGTCACGACACCCTACACCGAGCTGACCGCCGACCTGATCGACGCCGACAGGTTGGCGAAGATGAAGTCGGACGCGTACCTCATCGTCGTGTCCCGTGGCGGTATCGTCAACGAGGAGGCCCTCGTCGACGCCCTCAAGGCCGGGCGGCTCGCCGGCGCGGCACTCGATGTCACCTTGCCCGAGCCGCCGGAACCCGACAGTCCGCTGTGGGACTGCCCGAAGCTACTGCTGACTCCGCACACCGCCGGTGCCTCGGCACGCAAGGAGCAGCGGGTGGTCGAGATCTTCGTCGACAATATCCGCCGCTTCCAGAACGGGGAGCCGCTCGTGAATCTCGTCGACAAGACCCGCGGCTACTAGCCATAGCGAGAAGGACCGGCTCCACGCCATCCCTGCAGCAGTTTGCAGGCTGCGTGCGTGAGCGTATTGATCCCGCTGCGATCTGTCATCATCCCGTCGTCTAACGAGGACACTGACCGGCATCGATTGACACTCGCGACATCGATGCCGCGTGGTACGCTTCTGTCGATCACTGCTGGACACTCGAGTCCACAGTCTGTTCCGACGTTCCAATCCAGTCGATTCGCTCGACGCCGCCCGGGCGGCCGCCGGAGAGAGTGCATGCCTCGCATCCCCGACGACCTCACGCGTACCCATCCCTCCCGACCGCTGCCGTGGCTGCCATGGGCGGCCAGCATCCTCTTCCTGATCGGCATCATCGCCCTCGTTGGGACCCTCATCGCCGCGATGGGCGGGGACGACGACGCCGACGCCCGCCTGCAGGTGCTCGATGCCCAGACGAACGGCCCGATCGCCAACGCCGCCGTCGTGATCGACGGCGAGACCTACAGCACTGATGAGAACGGCTGGGTGTACCTGCCGGAAGGCTCCGGCGATGTCGCGATCGCCGTCGCACACGATGGCTACGTCGGTCGGGAAGGAACCGTCGCCATCACCAGTGACCAGCGGTGGTCGGTCACGCTGCGGCCCGACCTCGAGACCCAGGTGGCGCTCGAGGCGACGGTCGAAACGGCTGCAGAGCAGGAGCAAACGCTCGAGACCGGGGATGCGAGCGCACCGGAGATCGTGGTCGCACCATCCGCCGGGAGCGCGCAGCAGACAGTGGCAGTGGCAACACCGTCCCTGCCACCGGCTCCTCACACCGAGCTTGCTGGCCGCATCACCGACGCCGCTGGGGAGCCGGTTCAGGGCGCGCTGCTCACCGATGGACAGAACGTCGAGATCACCGGTCAGGACGGTCTTTTCACCGTCAAGGCGCAGGAGTTCGCCAGCGAGACCCTCCGGGTCTCCGCGCCGGGGTTTGCCGACACCGCACTCTCGTTCAAGCAGGCTGGACAACCCATTGAGCTCCAGATGGAGCTGCAGCCGGTCAAGGCGATCTACTACAACCCGAACATCTCCTCGACGCCTGAAGATGTCGACCGGCTGATCGAGATCACCAACACCACGGAGGTCAACGCCATCGTGGTTGATGTCAAGGAGGAGTTGATCTTCTACGACAGCCAAGTCGAATTCTTCCGCGATGTCGATGTGGTCACTCCGGTCATTGACGTGCCGGCACTGCTCGCGCGCTTCGATGAGCACAACATCTACACGATCGCTCGCCATGTCGTCTTCAAGGACAGCCTGGTCGCGGAACGACGGCCCGAGCTCGCCGTGCGGCATGTGGCCACCGGCGAAGTGTGGCGCGACATGAACGGCGTGGCGTGGGTCAACCCGATGCTGCACGACCTGTGGAA
>DASYWL010000251.1:0-2312 GCA_035936055.1 Thermomicrobiales bacterium | reverse complement strand
CGGCACGCCGACATCGGTGGTTACCCGCGGCATCAACAACCCACGCTCCGGCGGCTGGGATCAGACCCAAGTGATGATCGACTACCAAGACGCCTCAGCCCAGGTAGACGGTGGCATGATGATGCCCGAGTCCTATCCCTTTAGCTCGACGTTCCAGGTCCTCTGTGAGCGCGGTGCGATCGAGTACCACTTCCGGGCGGGCGGGCGGAGCGTTGAGATGGCGGGGGATGTCAACGAGCTCGTGCTGTACCCGGCGGAGGGCGATCCGGAACGGCTTAGCGTCGGGCAGCGCGATCCCTATGTCGCGGAGATCGCCTACTTCACCGAGTGCGTCACCACTGGCCAGCCGGCGAGCCGCGCCACGCCGGAGGACGCGCGCCTGGCGCTCAAGGTCGCACTGGCCGCGCGGTCGTCGTTGGATTACGGCGAAATGACACCGGTTCCGGTCTAGCGCCGCGCGGTGAGAGGGTCTGCCGTGGACTACCGCGACATCATCACCATCGAGTCCGGCAGGCGCGGCGGCAAGCCCACTATTCGCGGCATGCGCATCACCGTGCAGGCCGCGCTGGACTACCTCGCTGGCGGCATGAGCGAAGCGGAGATCCTCGCGGATTTCCCGGAACTTTCCCCGGAGGACATCCGAGCCTGCCTGGCCTTGGCCGCCGCTGGTACCGATCCGGGTAGGACGGATGAAGATGGTGGCGCCGCACGGCACTGATGGTGCCGCGCTCCGCTCTCATGGAACGAAGCCGGTTCAAGACCGGCTAGGCATTGGGCCTGGAAGACTCATCCCCGATTAGGATGACTCCCGGCCATTGTACGTGAGTGGCTGGAACGCTTGCGTTGCTTTGGCCCCTGCCTCCTTCTCCTTCTCGTCGAGTTCCGCGAGGATTCGGACCATCGCTTCCGTCAGCCCGTCCGGTTGGCCCTGTGAACACTCGCGACGCTCTCGCGACGTGGCGACGGCGGCGTGGGTGAGCCGCGCTACGGCGAGTGCGAGGCGGGTCGGGTTTGGTTCCTCGGCGATGAGGCGGGCGAGCGCGAACCGAACGGCGCCGACCTCATCATCGAGGTCGCGGCGCTCGGCGGCTTGGGCCAGGATGCGCGCGAGCGACACGTCGAAGAGCTCACGATACTGGCCGTGTGCAATCCGGCGCCGGAAGCGCTCTGCCACCGCTGACTCGTTGCCTTCGGAAGCGGCCTCGCTGCTATCGTGCGCCACCTGCCGGATGGCGGTGTCCCAGTCACGACCAGTGGGACTCTTACGATGGGGCCAGCAGACGGTAGATCCGGTGGCCGCATAACGGCGGCATGCTGGAACGACGCAGAGGCGGTGTTCTGCCATGATGACCTTTGATGCTCCTCTCATGTGATGGTCTTCACAAAACGACGTAGCAGGCGACGCCTCTCTGAATTTCGCCTGATGTGACCGTGCTCAGGTGGTACGTCACGTTCCCGGGCGCACGGCCAAGTGCGGGTGGGAGGACGCGCCGCTGCCCCGCCGGTCTCCATGGGGTCTGACCGGCTCCGATAGCCTCACCGATGGCGAAGCGATGTCGAGCCGGTCTGCCGAGTGCGGAGGGTGGCGAACGGGGAAGCGGTGGCGGTGGTGACCGGGGCCAGCCGGGGCGCGCTACGTGCCTGCCCGGGCCCGCCCGCACGCCGCCGGTGACCGCTTGTTGCTGATAGTAGGTGGTGGGTGGGGCAGTGTCGACGACCTACAGGGCAACACGAGAGACGGAAGACGGCAAGACGGCCAGGGGAGGGGGCGGGGAGAGGGAGTGGTGTGGACTCACGGGGGCGGCCGCGTGGGGTGCCAGGATGATCTATTCCAACAGCATGCATCCGAAGCGCGTCGAAGGCAGCAACCAAAAGAGGCCCCGGCGTGATGCCAGGGCCTCTTCTTCAGCGGTAACCCGGCCATCTCACTCAGCCGGATCCGCTTTGGTCGCGATTCCGCTAGCGCACGGAAGGAGCCGCCGCTCGACGGCGGGCGATGATCGCCGCGGCCATGAAGAGGAACCCGACCACGCTCAGCATCGCGGCCATTAGACCACCGCTGCTCGGGGCCATTCCCGCGCCGACACCGGTATCCGGCAACGCCGTGCTCGTGCCCGTACCGGTCGCCGTGCCCGTCGACTCGGTCGTGTCGTCGTCGGCGTCGTCATCCGTGCCATCGTCAGTATCTTCGGTGCCATCGTCCTCGGTGCCGTCGTCGGCATCGTCCGTGCCTTCGTCGGTGGTGTCATCGGCGTTATCGTCCGTGTCGTCATCGGTGGTGTCGTCGGCGTCATCGGCCGTGCTGTCATCGG
>DASYWL010000250.1:0-1915 GCA_035936055.1 Thermomicrobiales bacterium | reverse complement strand
ACGGCTCGACTACCTCGCCTCTCTTGGTGTCACCTGCCTCTGGCTCCTCCCCTTTTTTCCCACCCCCAACCACGACAACGGCTATGACATCATTGACTACTACGGGGTGGACGAGCGCCATGGCTCGCTGGGAGACTGTGTCGCGTTCCTGCACGACGCCCGGGCGCGCGGCCTTGAGGTGATCATCGATCTCGTCCTCCACCACACGTCGGACCAGCACCCATGGTTCCAGCAGTCGCGCGAGGGCGGACCGTACCGGGACTTCTACGTCTGGACCGATGATCCGCCCGACGAGACGGCGGCCGAGGTGATCTTCCCAGGCGTTGAGCAGGGTATCTGGGCGCGAGATGAGCAGGCCGGCGCTTGGTACCTGCACCACTTCTACAGCTTTGAACCTGACCTCAATATCGAGCACCCCGCCGTGCGGCGAGAGATCCAAAAGATCGTCGGCATGTGGCTGCAGCTTGGCGTGTCCGGGTTTCGGGTGGATGCAGCGTCACGCATGCTGGGCCGGGAAGCCCTTCTGCCGCAGGCAGAGCAGCAGCCGCACGAGTTCCTCCGCTACCTGCGCAGCATCGTCAGCGCGCGTGATGGCAGGGCGGCACTCATTGCCGAGACGGACGTCGAGGTCGAGCGGCTCGCCACCTACTTCGGTGATGGCGACCAGATGCAGCTTCTGCTCAACTTCTGGCTCGACAACCATCTCTTCCTCGCGCTCGCCCGAGAGGAGGCCGAGCCGATCGTGCGAGCGTTCCGCGCCATGCCGGAGAAGCCCTCCGTCGGTCAATGGGCCAACTTCGTGCGTAACCTCGACGAGCTCGACCTCGAGCGCCTGTCAGTGGAGGAGCAGGAGGAGGTCTACGCGGTGTTCGCACCTGACGAGGAGATGCGGATCTACCGTCGCGGCATCCGGCGTCGACTCGCCCCGATGCTGGGTGGCGACCGTCGCCGGCTGGAGCTCGTCTACAGCCTGCTGTTCAGCCTGCCCGGCACGCCGGTGCTGGTCTACGGCGACGAGATCGGCATGGGCGATGACCTCGCCCTGCCGGAGCGGTGGAGCGTTCGCACACCCATGCAATGGTCGTGCGATGCAAACGCTGGCTTCTCGGATGCACCGGAGGACGCGGTCGTGCGGCCGGTCGTCAGCGAGGGGGAGTTCGGCTATCAGCACGTCAATGTCGTCGACCAGCGGCGGGACCCCGACTCGTTGCTCAACTGGATGCAGCGCGTGATCCGGATGCGCCGGCAGAACCCGGAGATCGGCTGGGGCGAGCTGACGCTGATCGAGACTGACCAGCCCAACGTGCTCGCCCATCGGTGTGACTCGGAAGGTGGCACATTGATGACGGTCCACAACCTCTCCGGGGCATCCTGCACGGCGACGCTCTCGCCTGGCGATCTAGACCTTGCCGCCGCCGTCGAGATTTTCGGCGATCACGATTACGGGCCAGTGCAGGAGGAGTTGCCGTCGATCCGGCTCGATGCGTACGGATACCGCTGGTTCCGATGTGGTGGCGTGCAGCTGTAGGTCACGTGGGGACGGACAGCTCGTCGTCTCCATGATCGTTGCCCAGAGATGACGTGCGACACCGTCAGAGCGGTTTGCAGTGAGTGACGTTGACGCAGACAAGCGGGCCTCCATAGGGAGTGGTTCGCCGGGGGCATTATCTGGGGGCGGCAGAGCCGACAACTCGCTGCGGGAGGTCGGCCCCTACCCGGCCAACCAGTCAACCTGCGCACCGTTGGGGATCAGGAATTGTCGCCGCCGGAGCCCTGGCCGCGCCCCGTCTCCTCCTGCAGCCTGTCGATCAGCTCGGAGGCTTCGCGCTTGGTCATGTTGGGATTAAGGTCATCCTCCGACTTGCCGGCCTGCTGCAGCAATGTCTGCAGATAGGAGGCCTGCGGTCCGGTCATC
>DASYWL010000249.1:0-7351 GCA_035936055.1 Thermomicrobiales bacterium | reverse complement strand
GGTGCGTGTTTGGCCATGGCATACCTCCATATGACCGAACCTACGCTCCGTCCTCGGCTTCGGATGTCAACAGCTGATAGAGCCATGACACGTCCGGGTTACCCAGGCTGATCACGCGGCCGTCCAGCAGGTAGGTGGGCACGGCAAAGACGCGGTCGGGCCGGTCCGTGCCGGGGTCGCCGAGATCGCGCAGCGTCACGGTGACATGGGGCAGCCGCCACCCGCGCACCTGCGCGGCGAGCTCCCGGGCCCGGTCGCACCCAAAGCACGCCTCGGCAGTGTAGATGTCCAGCGATCGATGAGTGAGCGTGCAGGGCATGGTCGCAGTCTCCATCCGTTCCATCTCCTCGTAGTGCTCATGGTATAGCGAGACCCCGCTGGATTGGCGGTAAGCCCGCTTACATACGCGACACCAGAACGTGAGGATACTGGAGAGCAGTGGCAGGGGGATGCACCCCGCTCACCGTGCGGTGTCGAGCACCTCCCATGAGTCAGGCGAGGAATGTGATCGGCCGCCGCTGCTTGAAATCTGCAGAGCTAGCTGGATACAGGGGATGGCCACAAATGCCGAGCGAGACAGGACAAGCGACACAGCAAAATGAGTGCTCTGCCCTGTGAGTCTGCGATGCACGCCGTTGGCGGGCGCCGGATGCCGTTCCTGCGTGGACAGACCGGTGCCTGCAAGGAGAGATAGAGAGTTTTGGGGTTGTGTATGACTACAGAGACAGATCCACAGATTGTCGTCGTCACCGGGGCGTCCTCGGGTGTCGGGCGCGCCATTGCCCACGCGTTCGGGCAGCGGGGTGCCCACGTCGTGCCGATCGCGCCCGCAACGAGGAGACTCTGCAGGCAGCCGCTACGGAGATCCGTGAGGCCGGAAGCGATGCCCTCGTGCTGCCCCTGGACGTGGCGGACGGCGCTGCGGCGCATGCGGCCGCGAAGCCAAGAGACAATCATCCAGATCGGCTCGGCGCTGGCCTACCGCTCGATCCCGCTCCAGAGCGCCTACTGTGCGGCCAAGGCGGCTATCCGCGGGTTCACGGACTCGCTGCGCACGGAGCTCATCCATGAAGGGTCGAATATCCGGGTCACCATGCTGCAGTTGCCGGCGGTCAACACGCCGCAGTCCCTCCGGCAGCGCAACAAGCTGCCACAACTGGCGCAGCCTGTGCCGCCGCTGTTTGCGCCTGAGGCCATCGCGGGTGTCGTCGTCTGGGCGGCCGATCACGCCCCTCGCGAAATGTTGATTGGCCGCCCGTCCCTGCAGACGGTCTGGGCGCAAAAGTTCTTCCCGTCTCTGCTGGACCTCTATCTGGGGAAGACGGGCTACACGCCGCAGATGGTGGACGACGCAAACAATCAGAACGGGCGAGACATCCTGTTCGAGACGCTGTCGGAGGATCCAGGGGCACGCGGTCCCTATAACGACAAGGAACAAGGACCGGATCTCCAGATGCGCCTGCGCCCACACGCGCGACCACTCAGTGCGGCATTTAGCATAGCCTCATCGGCATTCAAAGCAATTGGACGACGTGCATGATCTCCACGCGAACTACCGAACGCTACCCACCCATTGGCGACTACGCCATCATCGGGAACTGCCGGAGCGCTGCCCTCGTGTCACGCGAGGGCTCAATGGACTGGCTCTGCTGGCCGCGCTTCGACAGCCCGTCCATCTTCGCCGCGCTGCTCGACGCCGAGCAGGGAGGTTGCTTCTCCATACGACCGACAGGCGCGTTCCGCACGGAACGGCGCTATCTGCCGGATACGAACGTGATCGAAACCGTCTTCCATACCGCTCACGGTTCACTTGCCCTGCGTGATGTGATGGTGGTGATGGCCGAGGGGGATAAGCACAACGCGCTCGGTGCCGAGCACGAGATCCTGCGCGAGCTTGAAGGCTTGACCGGCGAGGTTGAGGTAGAGCTTCACTACGAGCCGCGTCCCGACTACGCCCGGCGGGCCGTTTCCCTTGAGTCACGTGATCAACTTGGGGTGTGGTGCCACGCTGGCGCAGCGGCCCTGGTCCTGCGCGGTGACGTGTCACTCGCCATCGCCGCAGACAAGCGGTCGGCCAACTCCACTATTGGCATGCGCGCCGGGGAGCGCCGGTATCTTTCGCTCTCCTACAGCAGCGACGGTCCGGCAGTGATCCCCGCACTCGGATCGGTGGCCGATGCACGATTCGCGCAATCGATCCAATGGTGGCAATCCTGGGCAAACCGCTGCACGTACGACGGGCCCTACCGCGAGGCGGTCGTGCGGAGCCTCCTTGCGCTGAAACTGATGAGCTTCGCCCCGTCCGGCGCGGTGATCGCCGCACCAACGACATCACTTCCTGAAAAGATCGGCGGTCAGCGAAACTGGGATTACCGGTATTGCTGGCTGCGTGACGCGTCGTTTACCGTCCGCGCCCTGCTCGAACTCGGTTACCAGGACGAAGCCGGGGCTTTCTGCGGGTGGCTGCTCCATGCGACAAGTTTGACCTGGCCCGAGCTCCAGGTGGTCTATGACGTTTTCGGCAAGGCGCGGCTGCCGGAGGATGAACTGGATCACTTCGAGGGGTATGCCGGGTCACGCCCGGTCCGTATTGGGAACGGCGCCCATGACCAAATCCAGATGGACGTCTACGGAGAAGTGCTCGACGCCATCTCCCGACTAGCGAATCGTCCTGACTTTTTCGACAGCGACACCCTTCGCTTCCTGAACGGGCTGGGCCGGACGGTTTGCGACCAATGGCGCGAGCCGGATGCCGGGATCTGGGAGGGCCGAGGCGAGCCGCAGCACTACACGCATTCGAAAGTGCTCTGCTGGATCGCGCTTGATCGCCTCATTAAGCTGCATGAGACGCACGGAGTTGACATTGATGTTGATCGGTT
Organism: Thermomicrobiales bacterium; assembly: GCA_035936055.1. Classification (GTDB taxonomy): domain Bacteria; phylum Chloroflexota; class Chloroflexia; order Thermomicrobiales; family UBA6265; genus JACCVC01. Next base: position 4,472 of record DASYWL010000249.1, on the reverse strand, counting down.
CGTGGTCGAGCGGGAGGCGATCCGGGCCGAGGTGGAGCGCCGGGGATACAACGAGCAGCTTGGCGCCTACACGCAGGTGTTTGACGGGGACGCGCTGGATGCCAGCCTGCTCACCTTGCCTTGGTATGGCTATATCGATGGCACACATCCACGCATGCTGGCGACTCTGGAGCGGATCCGCGAGCGACTCGGCCATGCGGCGTTGATCTATCGGTATGCTGACGATACCGACGACGGGTTCCCCTCGGGCGAGGGGGCGTTCGGCGTCTGTGGCTTCTGGGCGGTAGATTGCCAAGTGCGGTGCGGGCACATCGCCGAGGCGACAGAGGCCTTCGAGCAACTCATCGGCTACGCGAACGATGTCGGGCTTTACGCGGAAGAGACTGACCCAGGAACCGGGGCGGCCCTCGGGAACTTCCCGCAGGCCTTCACGCATCTGGGATTGATCAATGCCGCGCTGACCCTCGCCGGCGACGGTCGTACCCCTGGCGCGATCGGTGGGGCTGAGCGTCAGGTATCCGGAAAGGCAGACACCCGATGAACAAGGGCGGCACACTCCTCTGGGGATTCGTGGCCACGGTGGTCCTGACCGGCCTGATGGCGGCAACCCAGCGACTCGGCGTGACCAGGATGAACATCCCCTTCATGCTGGGCACCATGGTGACCCCGAACCGTGACCGGGCGAAGCTGATCGGCTTCGGGATGCACTTCATGAACGGCTGGCTTTTCGCCAGCATCTACACCGCCGCGTTTCGCAGCTGGCGGCGCAGCACCTGGTGGCTCGGCGCGGGGATCGGCCTGGTGCACGGCCTCTTCGTCCTCGTGGCAGGGATGCCGCTGCTGCCGAGCATGCACCCGCGCATGGCCAGCGAGGAGCAGGGACCGACCCCGACCCGCATGCTGGAACCGCCCGGCGTTCTGGCGCTCAACTACGGCAAGCGAACACCCGTGTCGGTGCTCGTTGCCCACATACTCTACGGCGGCATCCTGGGGGCATTCATCCGGGTGGGATCGCCCGGGTGGCTCGCACGCAGGGGAGTTAGCAAGACCGTGCGGCGACTCCCGCCGCAGCGGTAACCCGCTGCGGCCGGCCCGCAAAAGAATCGAGGATGCGGCGCAATCGTGCGGTGGCAGTCGCGAGCGCATGCGCAGTCCCTGGCCGCCTCGTTATCTGACCATCGATAAGGAGCGTATGCGTGGCACAGGAGCCTCATCATTCGGAAGTGAATGACAGCGAGCGCGGTGGGGTCAACTTCGCCGACATCGAGCGATCCTGGGTTCAGGGGCGTCTGTACCCCGACTTTGGCTGGCGCGCGTTCGACCGGTTCTCACCGGTCAATCCGATGCGCGTCCCACTCGAGGAAAGCCGCGTCGCATTCGTCACCACGGCGGGCGCACACCTCGCCGACCAGCCGCCATTCAATCTGGGCACGACCGGAGATCCAAGCTTCCGCGCGTTTGCGAGTAACACACCGCTTGACGATCTGGTCTTGACCCACGGCGGATACAACACCCGACGCACCACCGAGGACAAGAACGCAGTGCTGCTGCTCGACCACCTGCGCCACGCAGCAGCAACCGGAGTGATCGGTTCATTGGCGGCGACGGTCTACTCCTTCATGGGGTATGTGGCGAACACGGCTCCGCTCATGCAGGAGAGCGGCCCGGCGGTGGCTCGGCGCCTCATCGATGACCAGGTCGACCTGGTCCTCCTGGCGCCGACATGACCCGTCTGCCAGCAGTCCGTGGGCCTGCTCCAACGGATCCTGGACGACGCGGGGCTCCGCACGATGTCGATTACGCAAATCGCGGAGATCACGGCGATCATCAAGCCGTCACGGAGCCTCTTCGTCCCGCATCCGTTTGGCCTGACCTTCGGCACTGTCAACGATGCGGCCACGCAACGCGCGGTCCTGGCGGCCCTGCTCGACACGGCGGCGACCATGCCAGCAGCGGGAATGCTGGACAGCGGCTTCACTTGGGAGTGGGATGACCTCCGCACCCGACAGCTCCGCAAGCAACGGCACTAGCACTCTCGAGGAGCCGATCGGGAATCCACCCGGAATGACAGGAGCACGCCAATGAACCGGCAGGACACCTTCGACGTCATCGTTATCGGAGCGGGCCAAGGCGGCGGGCCCATCGCCAGCACCTTCGCCCGCGACGGCCGAGAGACCGCGCTGATCGAACGCGAATATGCCGGCGGCAGCTGCGTCAACTGGGGCTGCACCCCGACCAAGACGATGATCGCCTCCGGCCGCGTCGCCCACCTTGCCCGTCGCGCCGAGAGCTACGGCGTGCACACCGGCGAGATCGCCATCGACATGACCACGGTTCGCCAGCGCAAGTGGGATATCGTCGAGATGTTCCGACAGGGCAGCCGCTCTGGCATCGACAGCACGGAGGGACTCGAGTACATCGAGGGCGAAGCCCGCTTCACCGGCGAGAAGACGATCGAGGTGACGCTCGGTGACGGGGGCAGGCGGTCGCTGTGCGCGGGGACGATCGTCCTCGATGTCGGGGACCGGTCGCGCCCGCTGGGCATCGACAACCCGGGCGGCGTCGAGATCCTCGACAACCGCTCGGTCATGGAGCTGGGCGGGGTCCCGGACCACTTGGTGGTGGTCGGTGGCGGCTACGTTGGGCTCGAGTTCGGACAGCTGTTCCGGCGGCTCGGCGCAGAGGTAACAATCGTCCACCGCAGCGAACAACTGCTCTCGCGCGAGGACCCGGACATCGCGGAGGCCGTCGCGGAGATCCTGCGGGAGGACGGCCTCGCGCTTGAACTGAACGCCTCGCCCGTGGCGGCCACGAGGGATGGCGACGGCATTATCGTCGCCATCGAGCGGAAGGATGGCTCCCGGCGCGAGATCCATGCCTCCCATCTGCTCAACGCCGCCGGCCGTATGCCTAACACCGACGCGCTCGACATCGAGAACACCGGGCTCTCCCTCGACGAGAAGGGCTATATCCGGACGAACGATCAGCTCGAAACCGCCGTGCCGGGCATCTACGCGATCGGCGACATCCGGCCCGGCCCGAAGTTCACGCACATCTCCTACGACGACTATCGCATCCTGCAGGCGAACCTGGTCGACGGCGGCGACCGCTCGATCGACGACCGCCAGATCCCGTACACCGCGTTCATCGACCCGCAGCTCGGCCGCATCGGCTTCACCGAGGGGCAGGCGAAGGAGCAGGGCATCCCCTATCTCGTCGGGAAGCTGCCGATGAGCAGCGTCGCCCGGGCGATCGAGACCGACGAGACGCGCGGGCTGATGAAGGTGCTCGTCCACGCCGAGACCGAGCGGATCCTCGGCGCGGCGGTGCTCGGCATCGAGGGGGGCGAGATCGCGGCGATGCTCCAGATCGCGATGATGGGCAATCTTCCGTACACCGCCCTGCGCGACGGTGTCTTCGCCCACCCGGTAGACCCGGTTGGCGGGTGGCATATAGTGCGACCAGCGATCGAACGCCGGCGTGGTAAGCCCGCACTCGATACGGGTGATGCAAGCTGTTGAGGCGGTGACAGGGCAGCACCTTCGGGGCGATGGTCGACCACGAGACCGGCTTCTGTATGTCATCACGCGAAGAAAGAGACGGGATCACCGGCAGCGAGTGCTCGTGTTGGCTTTCGTGAAGCGCGAGATCGGGGACACGTCCACACCGAACCGTGCCGCGCCGCTCTTGGAGAAATCGCGATGATCGAGGAAACGTCCGTCAGCGGCCGTGTCGTGCAAACCGTTACCCGGTGGCAATGACGAACGTGGGTGACCGTCGTTATCCTGGCAAGCGTCGTCGCCGGAATTCTCTTCGATGCACTCTTCGGGCAGCTGATCTCACTTCGGCCGGACGCCATCGGTGACTGGCTCGACGATCTCGGCCCGTGGGCGCCGCTGATGTTTATCATCCTGCTGGCAGCGGCGGTTGTGGTCTCGCCAATTCCCTCCGTGCCCCTGGATATTGCCGCCGGACTCACGTTCGGTCTTCTTTGGGGCACCGTGTATGTCCTGATCGGTGCCGAGCTGGGAGCCATTATCGCCTTTGCCACTGCACGGAGGATCGGCCGTCCTCGGCTCGGCCGCCGGCTACCAGCAGTGGCGATGACCCAGATAGACGCGTTCGCGTCGCGATGTGGAGTACGAGCGCTGCTTTTGATGCGACTGCTCCCGGTCTTCAATTTTGATTGGGTCAGCTATGCCGCAGGGCTGACATTAATCTCGTTCCCCGCATTCGCGTTCGCGACGTTCGTGGGCATGGTTCCCCCGGTGGTCGCGATTGTCGCGGTCGGGGCCACCTGTTCCGTGAGTCCAGTTCTGGCTGGGACGATCTTCACCCTCCTTGTCCTGATCGTGGTGATTCCCTTGGCTCTGCCATGGTTTTTCCTCGCAAGGCGTGATCGAAACGAGGCGTGGTATGACGGCGTTGCTCAATAGCTCGACCTTCGATCTCATCGTGATCGGTGGTGGAAC
>DASYWL010000248.1:0-5252 GCA_035936055.1 Thermomicrobiales bacterium | reverse complement strand
CCTCCCACCAGCCGAGCAGGGCCTCGCGGAACGACGCAATCTCTTTGGCAGGTGGCAGCGCGGATTCCCTCATTGGGCAATGTCACTTGGGAAAGGCATGGTTCACGGCTCGAACCGATGTGGAAGGCTGTCATTTTCGAGCGGAAGGTGACCGCTCGCGAGCCTGCAGTCGAGAAATCTCTTGCCTGGCAGGAGTCGATGTTCTGGGCGGAAGAGATTTCTCGCCACGAATCGGGCTACGCCGGGCTCCGGCTCGAAATGACAGGAGCGAACGATAGGATCAAGCCTCGCCTACCCACCCATCGGGGAGGGGCGCTTGATCTCGATGACCTCGGGACGGTCACGCACAATGCTCACGAATTCGTGGAAGAACTCCACCGGGTCTTCCGGCATCTCCATGTAGTTCAGCTTGAGGTAAGCAGCCTCGCCATTCTCGAAGACGATCGTCGGCGTGCCGAAGACCTCGTGCTCGTTGCGTCCCTCGATCCAGTCGCGCTCGACATCCGCGAACACAGCGTCCGACTTGAGATCCTGCCGAAAGCGGTCGAGATCGAGACCGGCCTCTTCGGCGACTGCCTCAAGCACCTGCTGACGGCCGAGGTTGCGACCCTCCTCGTGGCGCTTGCAGAACATCGCCTCGTGGAAACGGCGGAACGGTTCGCTACCCTGCTGACTGGCGGCGTGGAATGCTTGGAAGGAGCGCAGTGTGCTGCTTGAGCCGTCGTTCGGTTGTTCCCAGATTTTGAAGTCCGGGTTGGGGTGGTTCACCTGCTGCAGAGGGAACATCCGCCAAGTGATGGAGAGTCGGTCGTCCAACTCCTCCTGCACCTGGTCGAGCCACATCTGGGCAGCCCAGGCAAACGGGCATGCATAGTCGAAGTAGACATCGATCTTGCACGTTTCTGGCAGTGTTGAGCTGCCGCCGCGCGTCTCAGGAGAAACCGCCAAGCTTGAGACCCTTTCGTGAATATCAGCCGGCACACTGGCCCGTGGCACGCATGATCGCCCGCCAGCCGGCGTCGACCTGCTCCATGGTTTGTTCCAATGTCCCACTGTTGTCGATGACACGGTCCGCACGCTCGAGTTTCAGCGCCGTTGGCGGTTGAGCCTCGATGCGGCGGCGTGCTTCCGCTTCAGAGAGTGTATTCCGCGCCTTGAGCCGTGTCATTTGCACGTGCGTATCGATCGTCACCACCCATACCTCGTCGCAGCGATCGGCGTGGCCGCTTTCGATGAGTTTGACCGCATCGATCACGACTACACCCTCCTCGACCGCCTCGACGCGGCGATCGATCTCGGCGATCACGGCGGGATGGCTAATGCGGTCCAGCTCGGCGAGCTTGGCGGGGTCGCTGAAAACGATCCGGCCGAGCGCGGTGCGGTCGAGGTTGCCGTCAGGGGCGATGATCTGCTCGCCGAAGTGGTCGGCGAGCTTGCGAAGGAGCGGTTGTCCGGGACCGACGAGTTCCCGGTAGACGAGATCGGCGTCGATGCTGACCGCCCCGTGCTCCTCGAGGCGACGGACCACCGTGCTCTTGCCGGAGGCGATGTTGCCGGTGACGCCTAGGACGAACTTCTGATCCGTCATTCGCCGGCCTCGGCGGCCACCAGCTCCCGCTCCTCGGTGATTGCCTCCCAGCGCTGGTAGGTGTCCTCCAGCTCGTTCAGCAGGCGCTCGTACTCCTCTCCGAGGCGGGCGACCGCGTCGAGGTCCTGATCGGCGCTGGCAATCGCGAGGGCATCCGACAGCTCGTTGACCTTTCCCTCCAGCTGCGAGATCTCGCGCTCGACCTTCGTCAGCCGCTTCTCGACATCTGCCGAGGTCTTGCGGCGAGGCTTGCCCTTGCTACTGACGGTCAACATGGCATCACCGGTTGGCGATGCGATCGGCTCCGGCTTGGGCTCGGGCTTCGGCTCCGCCGGGGGGGGCGCCGCCTCCAGCCGTCGATGGAAGTCGGTGTAGTTGCCGAGCTGCTCGGTGATGGTGCCGTCTTCGACAACCCACAGCTTCGTCGCGACCTTGTCGATGAAGTAGCGGTCGTGTGAAACGAACAGGATCGTGCCGTCAAAGCCCGTCAGCATGTGCTCCAGCGACTCGCGAGCATTGATGTCGAGGTGATTGGTCGGCTCGTCCAGCACCAGGAAGTTGGCGCGCTCCAGCAGCAGTACCGCAAGTGCCAGCCGTGATCGTTCGCCACCGGAGAGCGAGGCGACCTGCTTGTAGACGTCGTCGCCGCTGAACAGGAAGCGCCCGAGGTAGGTGCGCGCTGCCTCCTCGCTCATCGGCTGGACATTAAGTATCACCGAGAGCGGGGTGCCCTCTCCCCGGCCGCGAAGCTGCTCATGGCTCTGGGCATAGTAGCCGGGGTGGACGTTGGTTCCCAGATGGTAGTCGCCCTCCAATGCCGGCAGGATGCCCATCAGCGTCTTGAGCAGGGTGGTCTTGCCGCTGCCGTTCGGCCCGAGCAGCCCGATCCGATCGCCGAGCTCGACTTCCAGCTCTGGCGTGCGCAGCAGCTCCACCGGCTGGCCCGTCTCGCTGTCCTCCTCGTAGCCGATCGACATCTCGGTCGTAGAGAGGACCATCCGGCCGCTGCGGGTGGCGCTGCCGATCCTGATGGCGAGGCGGTCGTGCTCTTGCGGTCGCTCGATGCGCTCCAGCCGGTCGAGTTTCTTCTGCCGTCCGCGGGCCTCGCGATAGCGCTGCCCGGCACCGTACTTCTTGATGAACTCCTCCTGCCGGGCGATGTACTCCTGTTGCTCCTGAAACTCCTTCCATCTGCGTTCCGTGCGCTCCTCGCGGAGCTTCAGGAAGCGACCGTAGGGAGCGGGGTAGTCCTCCAGACGGCCGAAGGAGAGATCCATGGTTCGGCTGGTAACGCGATCGAGGAAGTACCGGTCGTGGGAGACGATCAGACAGGCGCCGTTCCAGGAGCGCAGGAAGTCCTCGAGCCACTCCAGCATCTCGAGATCCAGGTGGTTTGTCGGCTCGTCGAGCAGCAGCAGGTCGGGGTCGGCGAGCAGCGCCTTGGCGAGCGCGACGCGCGTCTTCTGGCCGCCGCTGAGTTGGGCGACCGGCTGGTCGAACTGTTCCTCGGAGAACCCGAGACCGTTCAGGACCTCGTCGGTCCGGTGTTCAATGTCGTAGCCACCTGCAGTCTCGAAGCGGGTCTGCAGGCGAGCATACTCGTCCATGATTGCTTCGAGGTGGTCATCCCCGGCCGAGGCCATCTGTCTCTCGATGTCCCGCATGCGCGTCTGCATGTCCAGCACAGGGGTGAACGCGAGGCGTGCTTCCTCGCGGAGCGTCTTGTCTGAGGTGAACGACGCCTCTTGCGGCAGGTAGGTGATGCGCAGACCTTTGAGCGGGGCGATGGTGCCCTCGTTCGGGGGCTCGATGCCAGCGATGATGCGCAGCACGGTCGACTTGCCAGCACCATTGACGCCCACGAGCGCGACATGCTCGCGCTCGACGATCTGGAAGGTGACGCGAGAGAAGATTTCCTCGGCGCCGTAGCTCTTGCCGAGGTCATTGACAGTCAGGATGGGGACGGGTGGCATGGAACGGTTCCTTGGAACGAAGCGGGTGGGCCAGACGGAGCGCGGTACGCCACCTCGCCCGCGACGCGTGTGCATCGCGGCCAGCCGGCGGCCTCGGTTGTTCGACATCATCTGACCAGCAGCATGTTGCTCCGAATTCCCAAGTGCGTGTTCAGCCAGCCGGGATTGAGCAGGCGAAGCAGCGCCTCTGTGGAAGCACGCCCATTTCCACCTGCAAGTATACCAACCCCTCGACGAGCGCTTAGCCCAGTCGGGCGAAGAGCCGCGCGTGGAGGCTCCTTGTCTGTGTACACTGCTCAGCAGAGATAGCCGCGCGCAAATCTGAACACAGGGCCGTTGCATGTCCGATTCGATGAACACCACCCTCTGGCCGGTCGATACGCACCGCAGCGAAACCGGCGGCATTGCGATCGCCGGGCACTCGCTCGACGACCTCGCCAGCGAATACGGAACACCACTCTACGTCTTCTCGGAAGCCGAGCTTCGCGGCAACTGCCGGGAGGTGCTGTCAGCATTTCGTGACGCCTGGCCGAACACTCGTGTGGTCTATGCTGGCAAGGCGGGGCTCAACGGCACGTTGATCCAGGTGGTAACCGAGGAGGGGCTCGGGCTCGACGTGGTCTCCAGCGGGGAGCTGGCGATCACGTTGGCGGCGGGTGTTCATCCCGCCGAGATCTCCTTTCATGGCAACAACAAGGGGCCTGACGAGTTGCGCGGTGCCGTTCGTGCCGGTGTCGGAAAGATCGTGCTCGACAACCTTGATGAGATCGACCGGATCGCCGCGATTGCCAAAGAGGAGGGGACGACGACGTCCGCGCTCGTGCGGTTGAACCCGGGCGTCGATGTCCACACCCACCGCAATATCAGCACTGGAATCACCGACTCCAAATTCGGTTTCCCGATCGCCAACGGGCAGGCGCGAGACGCTGTCGAGCGACTTCTGGCGTATCCGCACATCGATCTGCTGGGCTATCACACCCATATCGGCTCGCAGTTGTTCGACTCGGACGCGTACGTCGCCGCGATCGACGAGGCGGTCGCCTTCGGAGCCGAGATGCGACGAGACCATGGCATCGAAATGCGGCATCTGTCCCCCGGAGGCGGGTTCGGCATCGCGTATCTCGACGAGGACGAGCCGAAGCCGGCAAACTACTGGGCGGCGGTCATTACCGGCGCCTTGCGCGACGCCTTGACGCGCCACGACATGCCGGATCCGGTGCTGACGATCGAGCCCGGACGCTCAGTTGCCGGGCCGGCGGGGGTCGCGGTCTACCGCGTGGGGTCGATCAAGGAAATTCCGGGAACAAGAACTTACGTTGCGGTGGACGGCGGGATGGCCGACAATATTCGTCCTGCACTGTATGAGGCTCGGTACACGGCGGCTGTGGCCAATCGTCACCCGGTGGTCGCCGGAAGTCGTGACGTCGCGGTGGTGGGAAAATACTGTGAATCGGGCGACATCCTTATCGGGCACGTCTCGCTGCCGGACGTGCGCGTTAACGATTTGCTGGCAATCCCGGCGTGCGGTGCCTATTGCCTGCCGATGGCCAGCAATTACAATGGCGCCTTCAAGCCGGCAGTGATCATGGTCGGTCCATCCGGCGTGAGAGTGATGAAAAAGCGCGAAACCCGTGAGGATCTCTTCCGGAACGATCCCGTGCTGGAAGCTGTCGCCGCTCGATCCTGAGCGG
>DASYWL010000247.1:0-4270 GCA_035936055.1 Thermomicrobiales bacterium | reverse complement strand
CCATGTGAGTCGCTCCAGAGGTTGGGAGGTATCGAATAGACTTGATCTGTGGAGGATTGTACCGAAATCCGCAGCATGGCTATGAAGGAGGCGTCCGGTGAAGGTGACGGTCGTCGGCTCCGGCGCGTGGGGAACGACGCTCAGCGGCGTTGCAGTGGATGCGGGGAGCGAGGTCACTCTGGTCGCGCGGAACCCGGCCGTCCTCACCTCGCTCCGCGATGAGCGCCGACACCCTGTTTCCGTAGCTGGCTATCGCCTTCCGGATGCCGTAGCTGTTGTTTCGAGCGTTGCAGAGGGCCTCGCTGAAGCGCCAGACATGGTCCTCGTCGTGGTGCCGTCAAGCGCAGTAGACGCAGCAGCAGGTGAGATCGAGGCGGCCGGGTACCGAGGGCTCGTGGTCACTGCCACGAAGGGGATCGATCCTGGATCACTGAAAACGCCGGCCGCACGGGTTGCGTCCGTGCGCGGGACCGGCTCGCCCGTCGCGGCGCTATCGGGACCGAATCTCGCAGGCGAGGTAGCCACCGGATTGCCTGCTGCAGCGGTGATTGCCTCCGAGTCGGAGGAGACGGCCGGGTTCGCTCGCACGGCGTTGATGTCGTCGCGGTTCCGCATCTACACCTCCCGTGACGTCATCGGCGTGGAGATTGCCGGTGCGTTCAAGAATGTGATCGCCATCGGGGCTGGCATCTCCGACGGGCTCGATGCCGGGCAGAATGCCAAGGCGGCGTACGTCACCCGCGGAATCGCCGAGATGGCGCGGCTCGGGTTGGCCTGCGGCGCAGACGTAATGACCTTTGCCGGGCTAGCCGGCATAGGCGATCTGATGGCCACCTGCAATAGCGAACGGTCTCGAAACCACACGGTCGGCCGGGGAATCGCCAAGGGCCGGTCGCTTGAGTCAGTACTCGCGAACATGAGAGAGGTCGCTGAGGGGGTGCAGACCACGCGCGCGGTACTGGATCTGGCGCAGGTGAAGGGCGTCGAGCTGCCCATCGCTGCCCAGATCGCACGTATCCTCTTCGAGGGTGTCTCTCCCCAAACAGCAATCGCGGACCTGATGGCCCGCGATGCGACATCCGAGATGGCGCTCCTCGAGGGCTTCTAGGCGGCGCCTTACACGGGCCCGCGATCGATCAGTTGCTCGCGAGCCGGCCCAATGCCGATGTACCGAACGCGAGCGTTGAGCACCGACCCGATGTGCTGGACATAGGACTTGGCAGCAGGAGGTAGATCATCCCATGCTCGGGCACCAGTGGTGTCCGTCTGCCATCCCACGTGCTCCTGCCAGACTGGCTCGGCGTTCTCAGCGTCGTTCAGCACGGCCGGCAGATGACTGATCACGTCGCTGCCCCTGCGGTAGGCCGTGCAGGTCTTGATGGTCTCGAAGTCATCGAGCACGTCGAGCAGCGTGAGGGCAACCTCGTCGACGCCGTTGAGCCGGGCCGACTGCCGCGCGACCACCTCGTCGAACCATCCCGTCCGTCGAGGCCGGCCAGTGGTGGTGCCGAACTCGTTTCCTCGCTGGCGAATCCTCTCGCCGGTTTCGTCCTTCAACTCGGAGGGCATCGGGCCGGCACCGACGCGGGTACTGTACGCCTTGTAGACGGCCACGACGCGCTCCACTTGACGCGGGGCGACTCCGGCACCCTGGCAGGCGCCTGCCGCCGTGGGGGACGACGAGGTGACAAAGGGGTAGGTGCCGTAATCGATGTCGAGCATGGCGCCCTGCGCGCACTCGATGAGCACATGCTCGCCGGCCGAGAGCGCGTCCTGCACGTCGACCTGCGTGGGACGGATGTACCGCGCGAGTCGCTCGGCCCATGACTCCGCCTTGTGCAGGATCTCGCTGGCGTCGAGTGGCTCGGCACGGTAAAGGCGGGAGATGATCTCGTTCTTTTGGTCCACCTCCCAACGCACGCGGCTCCTGAGCACATTGCCACTGAGCAGGTCGCCGATGCGGATTCCATGCCGCGACATCTTGTCCGCATAGGCGGGTCCGTTGCCCCGCAACGTGGTCCCGATGCTCAGGTCCTCGCGACGCTGCTCCTCAAGGCGGTCGAGGACTGGGTGGTAGGGCATGACGATGTGGGCGCGGTCGGAGATGCGCAGGCGCGAGGTGTCGATGCCACGCTGCTCAAGCTCATCCAGCTCTTGGATGAGCGTATCGGGCTCGACGACCACACCGGCCCCAATAACGCAGAGACAGTTCGGGTTGAGGATGCCCGACGGCACGAGGTGCAGCTTGAAGGTCCCTTGGTCGTTCTTCACCGTGTGGCCGGCGTTACTGCCTCCGTTGGCACGAACGACCATGCTCACAGCCGAGGCGAGAGCGTCGGTCAGCTTGCCCTTGCCCTCGTCGCCCCACTGGCCGCCCATGATGATTGTTGCCGTCATCGCCTCCGCCCGTCACTGCTCGTTGCGCGAGAGAACATGGAAAACGGACGACCAGAGCATTCCCGGCCGTCCGTTGATTTATTGTCGCAGATTCCTGAGCTCGGTGAAACGGCGCTTCTCCTCCTCGCTCAGCTCGGTGGGGATCGTTACCTCCACCGTCACGAGCAGGTCGCCATGCTGGTTCGGCTTGCCGAGCTTTGGCATGCCCTTGCCGCGCAGCCGGAACACCTTGCCGCTCTGCGTTTCCGGCGGGATGGTGAGCATCACGCCGCCGGTCATGGTCGGCACCTGCACCTCGCCGCCGAGAATAGCGTCGTAGAGCGGCACGTTCACGGTGGTTCGCAGATGATCACCTGTCCGCTCGAAGCGCGGGTGATCGGCGACGGTCACCTGCAGGTAGACGTCACCCGAGGCGCCGCCGTTCTGGCCGGGGCCACCTTGGCCGCGCACCCGAATGCGCGATCCAGTGCGGACGCCAGCCGGAATCTTCACCTCGAGCGTGCGCGGCTCCAGGATCTCGCCGGATCCGTCACAGCGGGGACACATCGCGCCGCGCACGACGCCCGTTCCGTCACACAGGTCGCACGGCTTCGGCGCGCGCACGGTCAGGCGCCGGGTGGTACCATGGTAGGCCTCGTCGAGCGTCACTGTGGCGGCCACCTCGAGATCCTGCCCCCGGACTGGCCGGACCGCCTGGCGGAAGCCGCCCCTTCCGCCATCCTGCCCGAAGAGCAGATTGAAGAAATCGGAGAAGCCCCCGCCGGCGCCACCCGACGTTGTGGTGCGCGTGAACCCGCCAGTGTCGCCGGTAAACCACTGTTCGAAGTCGCCGGTCGATCCATACTGCGGGCCCGCATCCGGTGCCGGTCCGCTCGCATCGAACCCGGCGTCACGGTATCGCTGCCATTCTGCCCCGTAGCGGTCATACATCTGCCGCTTCTCGGTGTTCGACAGCACCTCGTAGGCCTCGTTGATGTCCTTGAAACGCGACTCGGCGGCCGGATCGTCGCGGTTGACATCAGGGTGGTTCTCGCGTGCCTTCTTGCGGAACGCCCGCTTGATCTCCTTCTGGTCCGCATCACGGTCGACGCCAAGGATCGCGTAGTAGTCCTTGAATTGCACTGGAGTCATACGCAACACCTTCCTCGCCTTAATGATTCCTATTGCAGTATATAACTTGATACGATTCGACGCAACTATGTGCGCATCGTGGGTGACGAGCGACGGGCTGCCGCCCGGAGCCGCTCGGAGCCTCGCTTTAGGCGCTGCCAGAGCGCAAAAAGCCCGACGGCCGCCAACGGCAAGACGACGAGCAGCAGCAGTGGCAGAAAGACGGCGATGATCGAGGTCACCGTGGTGATGAAGTCCTCGACCACGCTCGCGACCGGATTGCCCACTCCGCCAGTCGAGGCTGTGATCACCGGGCGGGTAGACATCTTGGCGGCGTGGGTGGCGCCAGCGCTTGCCCCGCCGACGGCGGCACCTAACCATGCATCAACATCGCCTGAGGCATCGGCGACCGCGGCGGCGAGGATGGCGCCAGCAACGGGCCGAACGAAGGTGTGGACGAGATCACTGATGTGGTCGGCACCGGGAATCTTGTCGACAATCAGCTCGATCGGCAGGAGCAGCAGGATGATGATCAGCCCGGGTGTCGAGGAGATGAACTCAAACGGCCCGTCGAGCTCCACCACAGTCGTGTAGCGATCTGCCAAGGAGAGAACGAGGAAGGGTAGCCAGGCATTCAGGCCGGCGGGCAGGCCCAGACCGAGGGTCGACAGGAGGGTGGCGAGCACAGGCAATCGCTCCGGGAGGGACTCGACGCGTCTACCGAAAAACCATAGCAAAAACCCCGCGTCGATCGACACGGGGT
>DASYWL010000246.1:0-12302 GCA_035936055.1 Thermomicrobiales bacterium | reverse complement strand
CCCGCCACTCTTCCTATCTCTCTCGCAGTGAAGGTGCTCCTTACTGCTGACTGGTACGATTGATGCCGCGTGGCGGCCGGAAGCCGAACGACTCGGCGACCTCCGCCGTCGCGAAGTAGTACTCCGCGACGGTGTTGGCGTAGGAGCGCGATTCCGGCGGGTGGTAGATCATCGAGTTGGCGTTGCCCTTGATGGGGTAGCCCTCGGGTGGGTTGTTGGTGCCGTCGCCCTTGACCCAGCCCTCGCCGCGCTCGCCCTCGAGCTTCGGAGACGCCTCGGCCGACTTCTGAACGTTGTCGCCCTCGCCGGCAACGACATCCTCGGCGATCTGGTTGCCTTCCTCGGCCGTCTCGTTGGTGATCACCGAGTTGGTTGCTTCGGCAGTAGTGGGTGCGGCGCCCGCGGCTGGCTCGCTGGCAACTCCACTCGCGGCGGCCTGTTCGGTTTCGGCGGAACCTTCCTCGCTCGTGGGTGCTTCCTCGGTGGCCGTGCCCGCCTCCGACTCTGCGTCAGCAGCTCGGGCGGCAACCTGCGCGGCCTCCTCCTCTGTCGGCGGCTCCCAGGCGTTGGTGACCGCGACCTTGCCCTCGGTGGCGATCTCGATGATGCGGTCGGTCAGCTTCCGGTCGAACATCTCGTTCCTGATCAAGTTCCGGAAGTAGTCGCTCTGGTACATCTCGCGCATGCGCTGGCTCTGCTCGTCGTCACCGACCGGCCCGAGGATGCGATCGAGCTCTGCATCGATATCCGCGTCGGTGACCTCCACCTGCTCCCGGCGCCCGATCTCCTGCAGGATCAGCGAGTTGCGCAGGCGCCGCTCCGCTTCGGGCCGGAGCTCCTCCTTGACCTGCTCCTCCGTGGTGTTCTGGGCGCGGAGGTAGGCCTCGTACGGCGTGCCGCTCTGCGCGAGGTTCTGCTTCAGATGGTTGAGCTGGTGCTGAACCTCCTCGTCGACCATCACCGCCGGTGGATCCACCTCGGCATTCTCGGCGATCTGGTTGATGATGTTGTTGACGACGTTCTGTCGCGCCTCGGTGGTCTTGCCCTGGTGGACATCATCGCGGATCTGCGCCTTGAGGTCCTCGAGGCTCCCGGCGTCGGCGGCGCTCTTGGCGAGCTCGTCGTCGATCTCCGGCAGCTCGCGCTCCTTGACGCTGTTGAGCGTGACGGTGTAGGTCAGCGTCTTGCCGCGGATCGAGGGGTCGGCCGTCTCGTCGTTCTCGTCGAAGACCAGGTCGAACGTCTCGGTGTCGCCGACGTGCATCTCCTCGATGCGCTCGCGCAGTGGCTGGAGGAGATTGGTCTCGCCGAGGACGAACTGGGCGTCCTTGACGGGCTCCTGGAAGTCCTCGTCGCCCTCCTTGACCTCGTAGTCGACGTTGACTTGGTCGCCCTCGCGCGGCGTGCGCGGCTCGGCCGGGTCGCTCCAGGTTGCCTGCGACTTCTGCAGGCGCTCCAGCACCTCGTTGACGTCCTCATCGGTGACGGAGGCGTCCTCCGGCTCGACCCGAACCGATGTGTAATCACCCGTCTCGATGGTCGGGTAGACCGGCACAGTGACCTTGAAGTTCACCGGCTCGAGCGACTCGATGGAGACATCCGGCTCGCCGACCGGCGTGATCTCCTCCTGCTCGAGGGCCTTGCGGTACAGGGAATCCATCACCTCCTCGGCGGCGTCCTGCACGAAGACCTCGCGCCCGTAGTAGCGCTCGATGATGGTGCGTGGAGCCTTGCCCTTGCGGAAGCCGGGGACCTGAATGTCCTTGGCGGCGCGCCGGAAGGCACGGTCCATCGCCTGGGAGAATTCCTCGTCCTCTGCGGTGATATCGAGCAGCACGAGGCTGCCAGCCTGTCGCTCTACGGAAAGTTTCACGCCTGTCGCGTCCCTTCTACATGCCGGTCCGGGGTGGGACACCGTTGCGGTGCCGTGGATGCGCGGTTCGACCACAGCGTTCTTCCTGCAACATAAGGAAGGGCGGGTCGGTCGCACCACCCGGAATCGCGTTGCTGTCGTGCAGGCATTGCAGCCCGAGTGACACGTTTGGTCCTGTGCCTGGCGAGCAGTACACGTGCACTGTCGAACGTCGGCTCGGGCCCAGTTCTTTCACCGGGCACACCAATATGACCGCTTGCACGGCCACCCTGTCCGCAACGGAGTATAGCACCGGCGAGCAACGCGCGGCGAATCCTGTGTCTCGCTGTCACATATCAGGTCAGGGACATCTCCGCATTCCGATTCTCCGGGGTGCCCATTCGGGCACGTTCACATTGTCACGGGACGTCGACGGTGGTATTGTGCATGTACAGTCTGATAGGAATGTACGTGCATTCCGCACAGCGCGCGCGATCCTGATCAGACAGCCGGACTCGCCGGGCCGCCACTGCGGCGAGGCAGGGTCTGGAGAGAGCGCTCGGCGGCCGGCTCCGGTAACCGGGGATGGACATAGCGGGGGGACGTGGCTAGCTCCCTCGGAGGCCGGAAACCACCGCCGGCCGCGCGGGCGCTGTCGACAGGCAATCAGATGAACAACTGGTTCGCGCATTTTGCAGCGTTACACGCGGCCGTCGGTCTTGTTGGTCGCCTCGGAAGGGAAGGCACGTTGACCACGTTACGCCCCACGACCTTGCTCTGGCGACGCACGCGAACGGCCCTGCTCGCCACGTCGATTGCGATCGGCTCTGTGATGGCTCCGACCGGTGCCAGCACGCTGGCCGACAGCGGATCGGCCGCCTCGGCCGATGGTACGTCGGGGGCGAGCACATTCGTGTGGGAGGGCAGCTCGCTTTCCGATGCGACGGCGATCGTCGCTGCCGGCGGGCAGAACCTCAACCTGCGTGCCGAACCGGATGGTGATGCCGACGTGGTGGCGAAGATCCCGCACGGTGCGGTCGTGGCGCTGCGCATCGACGAGACCGACACTGTGCTCGACGCTGCTTCGGGCACGCGCTGGTGGCCGGTGGAGTACAACGGCGTCGATGGCTGGGCGAGTGGCCACAACCTGGTCGACGGTACTGGCTTAGAACCGGGCGATGTTCCCTTTGAGTTCCCGGGGGGATCGCTGGCTGACGCGGAGGCACGCGTGCGCGCCGAGGCGGGGCTGCGCCTGCGTGCGGATCCCGATGTTGACGCGAAGGTGCTGGCGACCATCCCGAACGGGACCGTGGTCGAGCTGCGCATCGACGAGACCGACACCGTACTCGGTCCCGATGGGGTGACTCGCTGGTGGCCGGTGACCTTCAATGGCCATGAAGGCTGGGTTTCCGGTTACTATCTCGTCGACCCGGACGCACCCGCGACGACCACTGCGGCGGCAGTGACGAAGGACGTCCCGGATACGGCGGTGGCTGCACCGACCGAACAGTTCGAGTGGGACGGAGGGGCGCTAGAGGGGGCCACCGCGATCGCCGCCGGATTCGGCGAGAACGTGAATGTCCGCGCCGAGGCGACCGAGGCGAGCGAGATCGTGGCCAAGGTGCCGGATGGCACCATCATCAACCTGCGCATCGACCGGGTCGACACCGTGATCGGACCGGACGGCGAGACGCGCTGGTGGCCGGTGGTGGTCGACGGCGTGGAGGGCTGGGTTTCCGGCTTCTACCTGACCGACGGCACCCAGGCCACCGTCAGCTCCGACATCTTCCCGGTCGGGTCCATCGCGATGGTACAGACGCCCACTGGCGAAGGGCTGCGACTGCGGGCGAGTGCCGGCATGGATGCCGAGCAGATCGCCTCGCTGCCGGACCGCTCGCAGGTGACCATCCTCAGTGGCTCGGTGAGCCAGGAGAACAGCACCAACGGCTGGTTCCAGGTCCGCGCCGAGAGCGGGCTCACCGGCTACGTCGACGGCGACCTGCTGATCCTGCTCGCCACACCGGTCGCCGAGCCTGCCACCGAGGGCCGGGCGCCTGCCACGGTTGACGAAGCGGCAACCGAAAGCGAAAGCGATGGGACCGATGCGTCGGTGCCCTCGCCCACAGCGACCGAGACACCCGTCACCCCGGTCACTCGCACCACCGATGAAGAGGCGGGTGACGAGAGGTCGCCGCAGCGCCAGGAGACGCCGACAGCCGCTGCCGCTGACGACGACGAGCGGGCGGACCAGCCGACGCCAACTCCTGCCGAGGAGATTCGAGAGACGCCGCCGCCTCCGGCGCAGGCGCCGACCCAGAGTGCCAGCAGTCAGTTCATCGTTCCCGTGGCGGGCGCGACGCGAACCCAGGATTTCGGGTGCAGTTCGCTCGGTTTCTATCCGTACAACCCGGATTGGGGCTGCGGCGTCCACGACGGTATCGACTTCGCCGCGCCGGCCTACACGCCGATCGTCGCCGCCGCTGCCGGCACTGTGGTAACCGCCGGCTGGTGCGACTGCGGGCTGGGCTACTACGTCGAGATCGACCACGGCAACGGCGTGCATACCGTCTATGGGCACATGGCTGCCCAACCTCCCGTGAGTGTCGGCCAGCGGGTGAGCCAAGGCGAGACGATCGGCTCCGTCGGCAGCTCCGGCCTCAGCACCGGCCCGCACGTTCACTTCATGGTGCAGGTCAATGGCGTCACCCAGGATCCCAATCGCTACCTGTCGTAGCAGCAAAGACATGTTTCAGTCGCACGACCTCGGAATTTTCCTCCGGGGTCGTGCGATTACCAAACATTCGGATCATCGGGACGGGAACGGAGCGGGCCGTTCAGGAAGCTTGCGCAACGGCCCGAAGATCAGGTTCGAGATCGGGGACAAGTGCCAGCAGGTGTTTGCACTGCAGGATCTTGCGCGCTTGGATCACAAAGCGCCGTTCAATTGCGTGAGCGGCCGCTGCCGCGAGCCGGTCGACGTCCTCCGGCTCTGGGCCGCGGAGGCCGACCAGCAGGTCGATGCTCTCCATCGCCACGCGCACCTAGATGGAAAGCACCGGATCTGCCTCCCCTTGCCGCATTGCATCACTGACGGAATGTTCCACCGAGTTGAGCAGGCGACGGTCGATGGGCTCGGTGTCCAGCAGGCGGCCGAGCGCACTTGCCCTGGCGAGCATTGTCGGGGCAAGCATGCTTGTGTTACCCGCTGCACGAAGCATCGCTTCCGCCGCGTCCAGATCCTGCAGGACCATGGACGGTGGGTACCCACGACGCAGCTTGAGCGAGGCGAGGTCATGCCCGATGACGCCCCGGTATCGGGCGATGCATTCGGGGCTGAACCTTCGTCCAAGAGGTCGTCCGCGGAGGACGTTCTGCACGTGAGCAAGCCTCTCGACCGGGACCTCGGTGGCACCATCGCGCTGCACCAGCGCGAGATACTGCTGCGCCTCAATCCAGAGATCGGCAGCACGCAGACTCACACGCTCCGCGCCCGCTGGGATGGCGCCGCCGTGCTGCCAGCTGTCACCCGGACCAGTTGTCCAGTGCTGGCCGGCCAGCTGTTCTTGATCCAGCTCCGAGCCCGGTCGGGAAAGCCAGCCGTCGATCAGCCGGAGCCAGGTGAGGGCTGATCCCCACCGACCCGTCTCGATCAATGCGTGCGAGAGCTGGACTGCGCTGCGGGCCAGCCAGGAGCCGACAACCGGCTGGCTGAGAAGCGGCTCGATGAGCGCTGGCTGATGCCGAAGCGGACCCCAAACCGAACCCTCAAGTTCGCGCACTGCATCTGCGGGAGCATTAAACAGATCCAAACGGATGCCCCGCTGGATGCTGGCCAGCAGCCGCTCCTGATCCACCTCATCCACCACCGTGGCGCCGGGCGCGTCGCCGACTGGAGGCGGAGCCCACAACCCCGCCTCGCGAGCACCGATCGAACGTCTGTCGGGTTGATCACCGGCTTGCCCTGGAGCTCGGACAGCCGGCGGGCGATCCGAAGTTTGCCCCAGGTGGGATGCGCCTCTCGCATGGCTACCACCTCGGCACCTACGTCGGGGGCGATCCTGCTGGGTCGGCTTGCAGCCTGCTCCGGCGCTGTCACTGATCCATGTCGCTCAAAGGCATGGATCCATCGATAGGCGGTGGACGGGCTACCCACCCCGGTCTCCCGCATGGCGCGGCGGACATTTCCGTGCCGAAGCCATGCGGCAATGAACGCAGATCGCTGAGCGGTGGTGCTTGCCATGATGTGCTCCTTCCCCAACGGTTGGGTGGGGAAACTGTAGTGCCGTCACGTCAAGGTGTACACCTCCCGAACCCACCATTGGACGCGTTCTCTGCGCAGGCAGATGATTAAGGCGTGCCACGGCTGTCGGCGAGCGGCCCGCTCGCAAGCGGGCCGGTACCGGAATCGCAGATGATGCCCCCCAAGGATCCCGGCTGCACTGCTGATGCCGTTGGTGACGACCGACAAGCGGGTCATGCCCTCTGCATGTCCCGCCTCGTCATGTCCGAGGCCCTCGGTGTCGGCAACATGGCGTCTTCAATGCAGGCTGAGCGGTGGGAGGCGTCTGCAGCATGGCGCGAGCACGGGATGGCAATGCTCACACGACATGTCGGTATCACGCTGTTGCCAACAGCACACGCTGATTCAGGTCCACCAGCGATGCACGGACCGTTCGTCACTTGCCCGTCTAGGGATCATTGCGGCGAACCCGGGTCCTGGAAGACACCGGCTCATCGGGTTCCGTCGCCTGAGTCGCACCCTGTCTTGCATTCGGTCGAACGCTGTCAGAAGATGGCCACGGACTGACATCGTGTGGCAGCGTTTTCGCCTGCCGACCAGAAGGGACCGTTCACCATGGCGCAGGGCATCGCGACCGCTTCCGTTTCCGATGACCTCGAGTGGGTGCTCTCCGACGAGGCGCTTGCCTTCGTCGCGGACCTCCACCGCACCTTCAACCAGCGCCGGAAAGAGCTGCTCGGGGCGCGCGAAGATCGCCTCGCCCGCATCCTCGCCGGCGAGGAGGAGCTGCGCTTTCTCGATGAGACCGCTGATGTCCGCTCCGGCGAGTGGTCGGTCGCCCCGGCGCCAGCCGACCTCAACGACCGCCGCGCCGAGATCACCGGGCCGTGCGACCGCAAGATGGTCATCAACGCGCTTAACAGCGGCGCGAAGGTCTTCATGGCCGATCTCGAGGACGCCTCGTCCCCGACGTGGCACAACGTCGTCGACGGCCAGCGCAACCTCTACGACGCCGTCCGCCGGACCATCACCTTCCAGAATCCCGACGGCCGCACCTATCAGCTCAACGACAAGGTCGCGACCTTGCTCGTTCGGCCACGTGGCTGGCACCTCCATGAGGCCCACATCACCGTCGACGGCGAGCCGGTCAGCGGCAGTCTGGTCGACTTCGGGCTCTACATCTTCCACAACGGCAAGGAGCTGATCAAGCGGGGCTCCGGGCCATACTTCTACATCCCCAAGCTGGAGAGCCATCTCGAGGCGCGGCTCTGGAACGACGTCTTCACGCGAGCGCAGGAGCAGCTCGGCATCCCGTACGGCACCATCCGCGCGACCTGCCTGATCGAGACCCTCCCCGCCGCGTTCGAGATGGAGGAGATCCTCTACGAACTCCGTGACCATGCCGCCGGGCTCAATGCCGGTCGCTGGGACTACATCTTCAGTGCGATCAAGACCTTCCACAACCGCCCGGACAAGATCCTCCCGGAACGCTCGCAGGTCACGATGACGGTCCCGTTCATGCGCGCGTACACCGAGCTCCTGGTGCGCAGTTGCCACAAGCGCGGCGCTCACGCGATCGGTGGCATGGCGGCGTTCATCCCGACCCGACGCGACCCGGAGGCGAACGATCGGGCGATGGCGGCCGTCCATGCCGACAAGAAGCGCGAGGCAGGTGACGGTTTCGACGGCACCTGGGTCGCGCACCCGGGTCTCGTGCCGGTCGCGATTGAGGAGATGACCGCGGTTTTCGGCGATGCGCCCAACCAGAAAGATCGCCTGCGTGAGGATGTCTCGGTCGACGCGAGCGAGCTGACCGATTTCACCGTTCCGGGCGGCACGATCACCGAGAGCGGCGTGCGGACCAACGTCAGCGTCGCGATCCAGTACATCGCCTCGTGGCTCAGCGGTGTCGGCGCGGCGGCGATCAACAACCTGATGGAGGATGCGGCCACCGCCGAGATCTCGCGGGCGCAGCTCTGGCAGTGGATCCACCACGACCAGACAACGGCGGAGGGAACGCCGATCACGAAGGCATGGTATCGGCAGGTGCTCGACCAGGAGCTCGGCAAGCTCTCCGGCGACTACCCGTTCGCCGAGGCGGTGGAGATCCTCGACGAATTGGTGCTGAGTGACGCGTTCATCACTTTCTTGACGCTGCCGGCCTACCAGCGCCTCATAGCCTCAGAGGAGAGGATCCCTTCGGAAGGCTCCGCCTGATTCAGGAGCCGTGAAACGGCCCCAGGTCTCGCGCGTTGCAGTGATCCTTGATGCGGCAAAGTGCGCAGCCGAGCGCTTCGCGCAGGGATCCCTCGACAAGATCGGGGTGGCGGCTGTGTCTACTGGTAGTTGGGCTCAAGAGGCGAATTGCATGCAACCCATCCACGACCTCGCCGCAACGCTGATGCGGCGCTCCGATGAGCTCGCGGCGCACACGGAGGAGCCGGGGAAGATCACCCGGCGTTATGGCACGCCCGCCCTTGCCGAGGTGATGGGGATCGTCGAGGGCTGGATGCGGGACGCCGGTATGCAGACTCGCCGCGATGCCATCGGCAACCTCTTCGGTCTCCTGGCGGGCCCGAGCGATGACTGCCCGCGCCTGATGCTCGGCGGGCATCTCGACTCCGTTCGGGACGCCGGCAGGTACGACGGCGTGCTCGGCGTGCTGAGCGCGATCGCCACCGTCGAGGTGCTTCGTGATCGGGAGGAGCCGCTGCCGTTCGCCATCGAGGTAGTCGCCTTCGCGGACGAGGAGGGGGTCCGGTTTCACTCGCTTTATCTCGGCTCGTGGTCGGCCATCGGAGCACTCCCGCCGGGGTTGCTCGACGCCACAGATGCCGACGGCATCACTGTTCGGCAGGCGATCCGGGACTGGGGCTTCGATCCGGAGGGGGCGCTGGAGGGCTCGCTCGCGGAGTGCGAGTACATCGGCTTCGTGGAGGCGCACATCGAGCAGGGGCCGCGCCTTGAGGTAGCAGGAATCCCGGTCGGCGTCGTCTCCGGCATCGTCGGCACACGCCGGGCGCATCTCGATGTCTACGGCACCGCCGGGCACGCCGGCACCGTGCCGATGGCGGATCGTCACGACGCCCTCGTGGCGACGAGCGAGATCATCCTGGCGATCGACGAGGGCGGTCGCAGCCACGAGAATGCTGTCGCGACGGTCGGAGAGATCGCCGTCAGGCCCGGTGCGAGCAACGTGATTACCGGCGGGGCGCGGATCAGCCTCGACCTGCGGCACCCCGACGGCGCGGTGGTCGACGAGCTGTACGACGAGATTCGCACCCGGTCGGCGGCGATCGCGGCGCGGTGGAAGGTCGACATCGCTTGGCGGACCGGACAGAAGGTCGAGGCGATGTCGTGCGACGACGCGCTCAGCGGCGCGCTGGCGGCCGCGGTTGAGGCGGCGGGACACGAACCGGTGCGGCTGTTCAGTGGGGCGGGGCACGACGCGGTGGCGATGTCGCGGGTGATGCCGACGACGATGCTCTTCACGCGCTGCAAGGGCGGCATAAGCCACAATCCGGCGGAGAGCATCGCCAGCGAGGATGCGGCCGCCACGATAGACGTGCTCGTCCGGTTCGTCGATGCCATGGCCGCGATGCATGGCCGATAACGGTGTAGTCACGAAAATGCGGGCTTGAAAAACGGCCGCGTGGAGTAGAGTGCGCGTCGGGTCCGACATGATCATGCTGTAGTGAAGTGGGGGAGGCAATCGATGCAGCTGGAGCGAACCGCGAGCGCGATCGTCCGGAAGTCGGTGTACCGTTTGCTGATGCTCGTTGCCGTTGTCCTGCACGGCGCTGTACCGGCGGCGTCGCAGGCACAGGACCCCACGCCTGCAGCGATACCCACGACCACCACGGTGCAAGACATGTTCGCGCTGGTCCCGGCCCAGCTCCCCGGGCGGGACGACGTCGCGAACGCCACGATCGCCTACGCTGACATCGAGGCCCATCTCGATGCCGTCGGGGCCACCCCGCCGGACAGCATGGACTCGCCAGGCTTCGAGGGATGGGCTGCCGCTACGAGGTTCATGACGCTGCCCTCGCCAGCCCAAATGCTCCTCCAGTCCTTCCGCGAGGACTACGGGTTCGACTTGCTGCAGGTCGATCAGACCCTGTGGGTGGCTTTGCCGCCATTCGAGCTTGCACTCTAACGGGGGGCTTCGATTACGATGAGGTGCGCCAGGCGCTCGATGAGATCGGGTACCAGCCGGTCGAGGTGGGCGGACACGAGGTGCTTTCGATCCGCGGCGATTTCGAACAGGATCTCCAGGCGCCGACAGCCTACAAGTTCGCGGGGATGAACTTCGGGACGACTCTCGACGGCGGGACGCTGGTATTCGCCTCCGCCACGGCGCCATTGGCGGCCGTGCTCGACGTCGTCTCGGGAACTGCGCCGTCGATGCTGGATGTCGCCGATGTCTCGATGTTGCTCCAGCAGGCGCCGGATAATCTCGCGTCCGCCCTGCTCGTTCAGGGCGTGACGCTCTCCGGCGGCGAGCCAGCAGCGCTGCTGGACATTGGCTCGGGCGGGACACCGGATGTCGGCACGATCGCGACGGAGATGGCCGTAAGGAGCGAGATGCCACCGGTGGCGATGGCACTGCTCGGGGCGACCGTGGGTGGACCGGCGGGACGAGCTGAGGGGGTGTCGCCAGACACGCCCGAGGCGCGTGCGATTGCGGTGCTGCTGATGCTCAGTCCCGAGGCTGCCGAGACCACCGCGGGGATCGTCGAGGAGCGGCTTGCGACCGGGGTCTCGGCCACCACCGAGGAGCCGTACGAGACCATGTTCCCGGAGCGGGCGGTCCAGATGGTGCCGGGGGCGCCGGTGGTGCGGTGGAACTCACGCTCGGTGAGGGAGTTCCACCAAATATCCTCGTGAGCATGCTATTCAGCCGGGATCTCGGCTTCCTTGCTTGGTGAGAGGGGTGGCACAAACTTTGTAGCGTACCTGTAGGGACCACGCTGCGCAGCAGCGGTCGACCCGGCCACTGTCGATCCGCTCCTTGAGATGGGTCGACAACTCCGTACGGGAGGTTGAACCCTGCGGCACTGGCGTCATCTGCTGGGAGTTGTGGGAAATTGATATCTGGAAGGTAGTGAACGAGTTACAAGGTGGGATTGACCTGGGGGTCGAGGTAGGCGAGGACGGCGAGGACCCGGCGGTGGTCGTGGATGGAGTCGTCGAGGCCGAGCTTGCCAAAGATGCCGCGAATATGCTTCTCGACCGTCCCCTCGGAGACGAAGAGTGCGTCGGCGATGGCGGCGTTGGTTCGGCCCTGCGCCATCAGCTCCAGCACCTCGCGCTCCCGCTGGGTCAGGCTTGCGATGTGCTCGTCGCGACGACGACGGGTGACCAGCTGCGCGACCACCTCGGGGTCCAGCACGGTGCCGCCGGCGGCGACCTGCCGGATCGCAGCGATGAAGTCGCGGACATCCGCGACGCGATCCTTGAGGAGGTAGCCAATACCGTTTGTGCCGGTCGCCATCAGCTCGGCGGCATAGCGCTCCTCGACGTACTGGGAGAAGACGAGGATGGACGTCCCGGGCAGGCGCTTGCGGATCTCCAGGGCGGCGCGGAGGCCTTCCTCACGGAAGGTGGGCGGCATGCGGACATCGGCGATGACGACGTCCGGCCGGTGCTGCTCGGTCGCCGCGATCAGCGCCTCGCCATCGGCGACCGCGGCGATGATCTCCATCCCCTGCTCCGTCAGCAGCCGCACGACCCCCTCGCGCAGCAGCACAGCATCCTCGGCAATCACTACGCGCATGGAATCTCCACCATCAGCCGGGTGCCACCTCCGTTCGGGCTCTCGATGCGCATTCGCCCATCCAGCGCCTGAATGCGGTCGCGCAACCCGGCCAACCCCGTCCCCCGGGACGGATCGGCTCCACCGAGGCCATTATCGCTGATCTCGATGCGGAGCCACTCGCCGTTGCGGCTGATGTTCACGTGTGCCTCGGTGGCATGGCTGTGTTTGGCGATGTTCGCCAGCGCCTCGACGACGAAGAAGTAGGCGGTGCCCTCAACCTCGCCGGGCAGGCGGTTGGCGAGATCGACATCGACCTCGACAGGGATTGAGGAGCGTCCGGCGATCGCCGAGATGGCGTCGTCGAGACCGCGATCGCTCAGAACGGCGGGGTGGATGCCGCGGACGAGATTACGCAACTCCTTGAGAATGACCTTGGACTCCTCGTGGGAGTG
>DASYWL010000245.1:0-3906 GCA_035936055.1 Thermomicrobiales bacterium | reverse complement strand
GCCGGGCGGTGCACAGCACTCGCACTGGAGCACCGATGACCGAGTCTCGCCCCGCCGCCCAGAACCCCGACGAGCTGTTCGATCTCGTCGACGCCACCGGCACTCCGCTCGGCCAGACCAAGCGGCGCGCCGATGTCCACCGTGACGGCGACTGGCACCGGGCGGTCCACGTCTGGGTCTTCGGGACTGACGATGCCGGCGCATTCCTCCTGCTCCAGCGGCGCGGAATGGAGAAGGACACCTGGCCCGGAAAGCTCGACGCCACGGCTGCAGGTCACCTCGCCACCGGCGAGACGCCGAATGATGCCTTCCGTGAGATCGAGGAGGAGCT
Organism: Thermomicrobiales bacterium; assembly: GCA_035936055.1. Classification (GTDB taxonomy): domain Bacteria; phylum Chloroflexota; class Chloroflexia; order Thermomicrobiales; family UBA6265; genus JACCVC01. The sequence goes on along the minus strand of DASYWL010000245.1, from coordinate 3,575 downwards.
CGGCGTCGCGCCGGACCTGACCATCCTCCGGCATGTCGGCACCCGCATCAGCGTCAGCGAGCGACCGCCCCACTGGCTTGACCGCGAGCTGCAGGAGGTCTACCTCCTGCGCGACGACCAGCCGCTGGGAATCTATCGGCCGAGCCCTGCCGAGGTCGACGCACTGGTTCGCGTATCACTCGACGCATGGACAGAGCTCCTGTTCGGCGACCGCGATGACATGAGTGCGGAAGCGCTGGAAGCCGGATCGGGAGCAACCGCCACGATCACCACCGATCGCGAGGATCCAATACCATCAATCGATGGCTACTTCCGCCGCATCGCGATCGCATGCCAGCGCGCCCTCGCCGGTGAGCGGTACGTGGTTGTCTAATCACCCAACCTCGTGCATGGAAACGCAGGGCCATAGAGCACAGCCGATTGCAGGAAGGGTGCTCGACACAGGCCCGGTCCGTACGGCCCGATCCTTCGCTGCGCTCAGCACAGATTCTTGCGTCGGTCCGAGCGCGAGCAGACACAAGACCTGACCCTACGGCCCCAACCAGCGGTGCATCAATCGTCATGCAGCTCGCTCTAATGGAGCTAAACGTCGTTTGCACTTCGCGCAGCATTCAGCCGAGCAGCATCAGTAGCGACCCAGCCGGCAATGATGCCGCGATAGATCTTCTGCCTCGTCCGAAACGTCGGCTCGGCAAACAGATCGAGGTCGAATCCATACCCCCCGAGAAACGCCGCCCGGTCGGGATCGTCCTCCGGTCGACTCAGCAGCTCGACCAGCAGGCTTTCGGACAGTGGATCGACATAGCGCGCGTACTCCCAGTCAATGATCCCGGTAATCCCCCACCGCCCCTTTCGTCTACCCATAAACACGTGTCGTGAGTTGAGGTCACTGTGAACGGCCGATGGCTGGTCGACCGCTCGCAGCGCGGCCTCATGTCGATCGATCCCAACGAGCAGCCGCTCGTACGGCGAGGGGTTCAGCCCGAGCAACCGCGCGTCATCGAGCAGACCGGCAGCGTCAGATCGCACCATTGTCGGCCATCTCTCGAACCGCTGATCACCGGCCGGAGTCCCGAACCAGGGGCCGTTCACCTCGTGCAGTCGACGCACCAACTCGCCCAACTCACGCCAGATTGCCACTCGCTCCTCGACGGTGAGACGCGGCAACCGCACGTCGAGCGGCTCACCGGGCACTGCCTTCTGGACCAGCCAGTGCCCAGCAGTTGACCGAAACCCGGCTGCGACGGTCATCGGCAGACAGGACATCGCCTGCCGAATCCGATCCAGCGCGAGAACTTCGTTCGCCAAGGCGTCACTGCGCATCCACGTCGGCGCACCGATGACCTTCGCCGGCGGACCGATCCGGACGTAAACTGTCTCTCCGGCATCGTCATGCGTACGGATGACCGTATTGATGGTGCCTGCCGGGATCCATTCCCGCGCGGCATCCTTGGCAATGACGCCGTGTTCGGCAAGCCACTTCAGTGTGGATTCAGCATGCTGTGGCAGGCTGTGGATCATCACCACTCGCCCTCGTGCGTGACACCAATCGGCACGGTCGTGCGTATGAGAGATTAGAATGGCATGGTACAGGCCCAACCCGCGCTCCGCCATCGCATCGCTTCGCTCGTGCGCGAATCGTGGCCATCAGTTTCGAAGCAGGAGGCACCTCGATGCCGGGAATTCTCTTCATGGATCAGGATACACGCATCAGCCGGCGGCGGATCGTTGGCTCTGCCCTCGCGCTCGCCAGCGGCCTCACCCTCGGTCGCGCAGCACTGGCGCAGGACGACCAGGAGATTGTGCCGATCCAGTCGACCGAGCTCGGCCCGATGCCCAGCACCGGCACGATTCGCGACGGCTTCGTCAGCGACTCACCCGACGAACGGCAAACCACACCCGGCGTCCGACCGGCGGCGCTGGTGGTCGATACGGCACAGATCGACGCCGAGATCGAGGTGCAGCAGATCGTCGACGGCGTGATGCAGAACCCGACCGGCCCGTGGATCGTCGCGTGGTACGAGCAGACCGCTGAGCTGGGCGAGCTCGGCAACGTCGTGATGGCCGGACACGTCGACTACTGGAACGTGGGCCCGGCCGTCTTCTTCAACCTCAGGGACATGGTCGAGGGCGAGGAGATCGAGGTGATCGGCGAGAACGGGACACCGTTCCACTACCTCGTCGACTGGAACGAAACCTTCGACCTCGAGGAGCTCAACAGTGGAACGATCACCGAACTCGTGGGACCGACCGATGATCCGGTGCTGACGCTCATCACCTGTGGCGGCGAGTTCGACTACGCGACCGGCGAGTACCTCTCGCGCACCGTCATCCGAGCGAGTCTCGTCGGGGTCTGACTCCACCTTATTGATCGTGATTGATCATGAGCGCCCGGTCATCCATGCCGGGCATTTTTCGTGCCGTCCCCCCGTTTCCGGATGCCCTGCCCGGTTAAATGGCGGCTATCCCCACTGCCGTCTGCCCGCCGCTGACGGATACTGGCAACGGTGACGAGGGCCCCCAAGGCAATGGGCCAAGGCGGTACACTGATTGCAAAGGATTTGAGCATGCCAACCCTTAACATCGGTCTCACCCGGTCCAGAACCAACAAGTGGATCTTCGGCGTCTGCGGCGGCATCGCCGAGCAGTACGGCATGAACCCATTGGCCGTACGGATCGGTACGGTGCTGCTGGCGATCATTATCCCGGGTGTTTCGGTACTCCCGACCATCCTGCTCTACATCCTGCTCGGCCTGATGCTGCCCGAGAAGGGCGAGCCGATCGACATCTCCTGATCGCCGCGAGGTCCGTGGTATCCTCGGAGCGATGAGGCGCGCTGTTGCACTTCGTGGCACGGCGCGCCTTCGCGCATGCACGTCTTCATGCGCGCGGCACCGCCATCGAGATCGGGAGAACTTGCGTTCATGTCCGTTTCCCAGCACCCCATCGGGGTGCCAACCCGGGGCGACTGGTCCCTGCCCGTCCGCTGCATGAGCTGTGGCGCGGTTCACGACGGCACCCGGCCGATCACTGCCTGTCCCACCTGTGGTGGACTGCTCGACGCGGTGATCGATACCAGCCGGAAGCTCACGCCGGACGTCTTCACCGCCGAGCCAGGATCGATCCGAGCCACCTCGGGCGTCTGGCGCTATGCTCCCCTGCTCCCCGAAATCCCCGAGGAGATGCTCGTCAGCCGCTGGGAAGGCAACACGCCCCTCTACGTGGAGCAGCGCATCGCCGACTACGCCGGGCTCGATCATGGCCAGGTGCGAATCAAGCACGAGGGCCACAACCCCACCGGATCGTTCAAGGATCGCGGCATGACCGTCGCGCTGAGCCACGCGAAGGCGATCGGCTCGGCAATGGTCGCCTGTGCCTCGACCGGCAACACCTCCGCATCCCTCGCATCCTACGCATCCTCGACTGGCCTTCCCTCGCTGGTGCTGGTGCCGGAAAGCAAGATCAGCGCGGGGAAGCTCGCGCAGACCATCGCCTTCGGCGCAACGGTCGTGCAGGTTGAGGGCGACTTCGACGCTGCGCTGCGCCTCCTGCGCGAGTTGACGGCCGACGGCTCC
>DASYWL010000244.1:0-2079 GCA_035936055.1 Thermomicrobiales bacterium | reverse complement strand
GGAGACGCTTGGCTGGCAGCCGTCGCGCTCCACGCTGGATGAGATGATCGGCTCGGCGTGGGAGTGGATGCAGCGCCACCTGGACGGGTACCGGAGCTGAGAGTCGACGAGAGACCGGAGCCCTTATGGAAGGCTGCCAATGAGATCGTCTTCGCAAGTGGCAGTCTCCTCCGATCTGCCAGGATCGGTGGGGTTTTCGCTCGACCAGATTTCCCGGAGCAATCTGACAGCAATCCATAACCGCCGAGAAGGCCGCCCGGATGGCCGGGTTTCATGGACAGGGGGAAGTCGGCACTCTGCGAACTCACAAACGGGCCGGCACGAGATCGTCGCGTGCACAGAGAGTTGACGACGACCGCGGCCTGCACTACCCGCCGGAGACGGGCTCCGGGGCACCGAAGCGGCGCTCGGTGCCGTTCAGCAACCTGACGATGTTGCTGTAGTGCTTGAAGATGATGACGCTGATGATCGCCAGGATCGAAGCCGCCCAGGACCATGGGAAGTCGGTGGTCGCCGCGAAGATGAACGCGATCGTGACGCCGGTGATCGACGCGATGATCGATGCGAGCGACACGTAGCGCGTCAGCAGCACGATGATGATCATCAGCGGCACCATGGTGAGCAACCACGGCAGCATCCCGATCGCCGCTCCGCCACCGGTCGCCATGCCCTTGCCGCCGCGGAACATCATCCACGGCGACCAGCAGTGCCCGGCAATCGCGGCGATCCCCATCAGCGCCACGGTCCATGTCGGCGCGTCGAGCAGCCGCGCCACGATGACCGGGATGAAGCCCTTGAGCACGTCGAGCACCGCCACCGAGAGCGCGATGCGCCACCCGAGTGCACGCATGGCGTTGGTCGCCCCAGTGTTGCCAGAGCCGATCTTCCGGATGTCGATGCCCTTGATCAGCCTGCCGAGCACCACCCCCCAGGGAACGCTTCCGGAGAGATAGGCGGCGGCGATGCCGAGGATGGACCAGAGCACGATCATCGTCAGTTGGGCTCGTGCCGGCTCCGGAAGGAGATACGCAAGGGCGTTCCGCTGAAACTGAACGCCTCCCGAAGCTCGTTCTCGATGTACCGGCGATAGGAGAAGTGGATCGCCTTGGGGTCGTTGCAGAAGAAGACGAATGTCGGCGGCGCGACGTCCGCCTGGGTGGCGTAGTAGAAACGGATCCACTTGCCCGGCTTTGAAGGAGGTGGATGCCTGGCGACCGCGTCCTTCAGCAACCGGTTGAGCGCGGCAGTATTGACCCGCCTGTTCCGCTCCTCGATGACATCGAGGGCCATCTCGAGCACCTTGCCGACCCGCTGGCCGGTCTTGGCGGAGATGAACGCGAGCGGCGCGTAGGGCATGAAGTCGAGCTCACGACGCGCGCGGTCGCGGGACTCGTCCATGGACTTCGAGTCCTTCTCGATGAGGTCCCACTTGTTCACGACGACAATGATGCCCTTCTTCTGCTCCTCGACGTATCCGGCAATGTGCAGGTCCTGGGCGGTGAAGCTCTCGGTTGCGTCGATGACGAGCAAGACTACGTCGGCGCGGTCGATGGCGCGCATCGAGCGCATCACGCTGAACCGCTCGATGCCCTCCTCCACCCGGCCGCGCCGGCGTATACCAGCGGTGTCGATGAGCGTGACCTCCTGACCCTCCCACTCGATCACTGTGTCGAGGGAGTCGCGCGTGGTGCCCGGCTCGTCCGAGACGATCGCGCGCTCCTCGCCGAGCAGGGCGTTGAGCAACCGGCTCTTGCCGACGTTCGGCCGGCCGACGATCGCGATCTTCGGTCCCTCGACCTCGTCCTCCTCGAGCTCGTCGGCGTTGGGAAGCTCCTCGACGATCCGGTCGAGCAGGTCCCCTGTACCGTTGCCGTGGTACGCCGAGATCGGGATCGGCTCGCCCAGGCCGAGGTTGTAGAACTCCATGGCCTCGAAGCGCAGGTCGTTCCGCTCCGCCTTGTTGGCGCCGAGCACCACCGGCTTGTCGGAGCGCCGGAGCATGTCGGCGATCTCCTGGTCCTGCGGTGTGGGGCCGGTGCGGGCATCGACAAGCAGGACGATCAGATCCGCCTCGGAGAT